>JBIKLY010000122.1:0-6311 GCA_044359525.1 Rhodocyclaceae bacterium
TGGAGCGCCAGAACGACACAGGGGGCAGCAAACAAAAAGCCCCCGGCAAAGGGGTAGCCGGGGGCGAAAATGCCTTAATTGGAATAAGGCGCCCGCTCAGGGAGGTGAAGCGGGAGACGGCGTGTACCATCTGCTTATAAGATGATCCTGACTCCTGGAAGTTCAATTCCGGAAAAACTTTTTTCAATAATTTTGTTTACGTAGCGCCGGAAAATTTATGAATACCAAAAACATGGCCGGGAGCTTCCCCGGTACGCGCATGCGTCGTATGCGCCGCGATGAGTTCTCACGGCGTCTGATGCGTGAGTCTGTGCTCACTTCGAACGACTTTATTTATCCGGTGTTCGTGCTGGAAGGCACCAATCGCGTCGAGGCGGTCGCGTCGATGCCCGGTGTCGAGCGGCAAAGTCTGGACCGTCTTCTGAAAACGGCTGAACGGGCGCTCAGCCTTGGTGTTCCCGCGCTGGCCCTGTTTCCGGTGATTGATGCGGGTTTCAAGACACCAGGGGCCGAAGAGGCCTATAACCCCGATGGCCTGGTGCCGCGTGTGGTTGCGGCGCTGAAGAAAGAATTCCCCGAACTCGGCGTGATCACTGATATCGCGCTCGATCCCTATACCAGCCACGGGCAGGACGGCCTGATTGCCGCTGACGATCCGCGCGGCTATGTGCTCAACGACGAGACGCTGGAGGTGCTGGCAAAACAGGCGCTGGTGCATGCGCAGGCCGGTGCCGATGTGGTTGCGCCGTCGGACATGATGGACGGGCGGGTGGCGCGCATTCGCGCCGAACTCGACGGTGCCAACCAGATTTACACGCGCATCCTGGCTTATTCGGCCAAATATGCGTCGGCCTTTTACGGCCCCTTCCGCGATGCCGTGGGCTCGGCCGGCAACCTTGGCAAGGGCAACAAATACACCTACCAGATGGACCCGGCCAACACTGACGAGGCGCTGCGCGAAGTGGCGCTCGATCTGGCCGAAGGCGCCGACATGGTGATGGTCAAGCCGGGCATGCCCTACCTCGATATCGTGCGCCGCGTGAAGGACGAGTTCAAGGTGCCGACCTACGCCTATCAGGTCAGTGGCGAGTACGCCATGCTCAAGGCCGCCGCGCAGAACGGCTGGCTGAACGAGGAGGCCTGTGTGCTGGAAAGTCTGCTCGCCTTCAAGCGGGCGGGCGCCGACGGCATCCTGACCTACTTTGCGCTGGATGCCGCGGCCTGGCTTAAAGGCTGACTCAGGGCCTGACGCGCAGGTAGATCGTCAGCCGGTTGGCGATCTGCTGCAGTGGGCGGATCTGCAGCACGGGGCGCAAGGGCCGCACAAGCCATGCCATGCTTTGGCCGATTCCTGTCTGTATTTGCCGGGTGCGGTTTTCAACGTAACGGTGAAATGCCGCACCGGCGAGTACGCAGGCCAGCCAGGCGACCAGCACGCCGAGCGCATTGACCACGATATTGTCCGGCGCAAAGTAGGCAAAGAGCGCATTGACGACGAGTGCGACCGGAAAATTCACCAGAAAAACCGAGTAGGAAATCTGGCCGAGATAGGCGAGCAGACGGTTTCCTGGCCAGCCCTGCAGACCGCCTGAGCGCCGGGCGATGCCCAGCGCGAGGGCGACGATCAGGGCGACGGCAATGCGCGAGCGGAAGTCGATGAGTAGCGCGACAGCAACCGCTATCGCAATTACGCCCAGCCAGCCAGTATCACCTTCCCGTGTCGAAGCCCAGCAGGTCAGCACGCCGAGCGCGTACGAGCCGAAAAAGTAGAGCGCCCAGTTGTCCCACAACGAATCACGATTGAAGAAGAAGAGCGAGGCACCCGCCAGCAGGGCGACAAACAGTGTGCTGAGCACGCGCGTCCCGTTGATTCGGGCACCGATCTGGTGCGCCAGCCAGAGCGCGCCGAGCAGGAGGGCGAAGAGCTGAAAGTCGATGGCGATGTACCAGACGCCAGCTGACAGCGCGTCGAAGCCAAGAAGATTCTGCAGCAAGAGGGCGTGGGTGAGCAGTTGCAGGGCGGTCGGCGCCTCTGGAATCGAATCATGCTCCATCAGCAGGCCGGCGCAGGCAGCGCAAAAAATGGCAAGGAGCAGGGCGGCGAAATAGGGTATGACGAGCTTGAAGTAGCGGCTGTACAAAACCCTTAGCGGGTTGTCGACGAGCAGTTTTCCTTCCGGCGCCAGCGCTCTGGCGGCGAGGAAGCCGCCGATGACGAGAAAAACCTGCACGGCGATGCGGGCATCCTGGCTGAGCCACGAGATAAGTGCCGGGGCGAAATCCTGCGCAACGTCCGACATCGGGCCGTAAAAGGCGAGGTGGTGCAGGACGATCAATTGCGAGGCGATGGCCTTGAGTGCGTCGATGAACGCGAGTCTTGTAGCGGTTGCGCGCATGCAAAAATCCGGTTGATCAGCTGGAGCGGCGCAGCACAAAGTGCCATCAACACTTGAATCCCGGTAGGCTGGATCATCAAGCCACTTTGGTGCGATGCGTTTTTCGCTGCTAAGCGCTGGATTTTACTTGATATTTGTTGGGTCTGGCGGGGTTTTTTTGCGGTGCAGCATCGGGCTGCTTCGCGGCTGCCCGGGTTATTTTCGCAGGAAAGTTTTGGCAAACTCATCGGCCGGCATCGGCTTGCCGCGCAGATAGCCCTGCATCTCGTCACAGCCTTCGCGGGTAAGGAAGTCGCACTGTTCCTGCGTTTCAACGCCTTCGGCAATGATCGTCAATTGCAGGCTGTGGCCAAGGGCAATGACGGCGCGCGCGATGGCACAGTCCTCTGCGTCGGCCGGCAAGCCGCGTACGAAACTCTGGTCGACCTTCAATTTGTTGAGTGGCAGCCGCTTCAGGTAGGCCAGAGAGGAATAACCGGTGCCGAAGTCATCAATTGCCAGGCTGATTCCCATCGCCCGCAGGTCGTCGAGGACCCGGATGCTGCTCTCGGCGTTGCTCATGACGGCGCTTTCGGTGATTTCCAGTTCGAGCAGCACAGGGGGCAGGCGGGTCGCATCCAGGGTCTTGCGTACGGTCTCCTGAATGCGGCCACGGCGGAATTCAACACCGGAAACGTTGATTGAAAGCACGCCCGGATTGAGTCCCTCTTCCACCCATTCGGCCCAGCAATGGCAGGCCTTGCCCTGTACCCATTCGCCGATGGCCACGATCAGTCCGGATTCTTCGGCCAGCGGAATGAACTTTCCGGGGAAGACCAGGCCCTGTTCCGGATGTCGCCAGCGCACCAGTGCCTCGGCGCCGATCAGTTTGCCGGTTTTCAACGAAAACTGCGGTTGCAGGTAGACCCGCAATTCGTCGCGGTCAATGGCGCGTCGCAGACTGGTTTCCATCTGGAAGCGATCGAGTGAGGTATAGGTCAACTCGGCGGTGAAAAATTCACTGGTATTCCGGCCGCGTTCCTTGGCCCGGTACATGGCGACGTCGGCGTGTTTGATCAGGGTTGCCGAATCGTCACCATCCTGCGGGAAAATGCTGATGCCGATACTCACGCCAATGAAAAATTCCTGCTCCAGCGAAATGGGTGTGTCGCGCAGGTTTTCGAGAATCTTCTCGGCGACAGCGGATGCGTCAGCCGGGTTGTCGATGCCTTCCATGAGGATCAGGAACTCGTCGCCACCCAGGCGGGCGACGGTATCGGACTCCCGGATCAATTCGCTCAGGCGCGTTGATATTTCGCAGAGTACGCGGTCGCCAACGTGATGCCCAAGGCTGTCATTGATCGTCTTGAAGCGATCGAGATCGACGAACAGCACCGCCAGTCCCGTTTCTTCCCGGCGTGCGCGTTGCAGTGCCACATGCAGCCTGTCTTCAAGCAACAGGCGGTTCGGGAGGCCGGTCAGTGCGTCGTGGTGTGCCAGGTGGTTGAGTTTTTCATAAGCCGTTCTGATGGCAGTGATGTCGGAGAAAACCCCGACGTAGTGCGTAAGCTTGCCGGCCGTATCTTTGACCGCGCTGATCGTCAGCCATTCCGGAAAAACTCGTCCATCCTTGCGTTTGTTCCAGACTTCGCCTTGCCAGCGGCCGGTCTGGCCGATGCCGGCCCACATCGCACGGTAGAATTCCTTGTCCTGGCGACCGGATTGAAGCAGGCTCGAATTGCGCCCGATGACCTCGTTTTCGCTATAGCCGGTGATCTCGGTGAACGCCCGGTTGACGGCAATGATCGATCCGTCGGGCGCCGTAATGGTGACCCCCTCGGCGCTGCTGTCGAAGACCGTGGCAGCCTGCTGCAGGCGTTCTTCCATACGTTTTCGCTCGGTGATGTCGAGCATGAAGCCGACCAGTCCGCCGACGCTGCCGTCGGCCTCGCTGAAGGTCGCTTTATGGAGCAGAACGTCTCGAATCTCACCCGAGGCATTGTGCATCCGGCTTTCGTAAATCTGGATGCCCGGCTGTTTGAATAAAGCCTGGTCGGCAGCCACATATTTATCGGCCAGTTCGGCGGGGGCAATATCGTGCGGCGATTTGCCGATCAGCTGCTCGCCAGCAATGCCGATGAAGTTGGCGAAGGCGCTGTTGCAGCCCAGATAACGGGCTTGAGCATCCTTGTAGAAAATCGGGCCGGGGATTGTTTCGATCAGTTGTTGCTGGAAATGCAATTGGTGCGAGAGTTCGGATGTGCGTTCGGCAATGCGCTGTTCCAGATCCGCGTTGCTTTTGCGCAAGGCCTCTTCGGCACGATAACGACGGGTGACGTCCTCATGCGTCCAAATCCAGATTTGCTCGCCATTCTGCTCGACCACCCGGCCTCTGGCATTGACACAGATCTGTTGCCCGTCCGTTCGCCGGTAGCGAATTTCTCCAGAAAATAAACTCCCGTTTTTCGTTTCGCTGTAGACGCGGCGACCGGTCTCTTCCCACTCTTCTTCGCTGTCAAAAAGTAGCCGGGAAGACTGGCCGACCAGACCTCCCGGCGGAAAGCCGAAGATTTCTTCAAGGCGACGATTGCAGCGCAGAAAAATACGGTCGCGCATGTAAGAAATCCCGATCATCGCGTTGTCAAAAATCAGCGAATATTCCTGGTTGCTTTGCAGCAATGCCTTTTCAGTTGCGCGACGTGCGGTGATGTCTTCGTACAGCCAGACGTAGCCGGCCTCAGGGTTGCCCTCTTCGAGATAGCGGCCGATGGCGTGGCAACAGATCGGTGTGCCGTCACTTCGGCAATAGTCGATGTCGCCATCAAAAATACTGGTTTGGGAAAGTAACGAATACACTCGCTTGACGGTTGCTTGCCAGGTGCTTTCGTTGGGGAAAAGTATGCGGTTTGACCTGCCGATAAGTGACTGTATCGGATGGCCGAAAATCTCGGCGAAGCGCGGGTTGCAGCGCTGGATCAACCCCTCGCGGATAAACATGATGCCGATCTGGGCGCGTTCGAAAATCAGTGTTTGCTCGTGTAGCAGCGCATTCATGGCGTTGACTACTTGTTTCTTTTCGGTGATGTCCTCGTAAAGCCAGACGTAGCCTTCGTCCGGGTTTTTCTGGTCGAGCATGCTGCCGGTGACCTGGCACCAGAACGGCGTGCCATCGCGTCGGATGTAGCGCTCTTCGCTGTTGAAAACACCGAGCTGGGTAATGTCGCCGTAGGCCCGGTTGCCAATGTCATTCCACGACGCTTCGCTTTCGTAGTAGATGCGCGTTAGCTGGCCAATGAGCTCTCCCGGTGGGTAGCCAAGGATTTTCTCGAAGCGCGGATTGCAGCGCAGGATGATCCGGTCGCGTGTAAAGAGGATGCCGACCTGCGCGCGTTCGAAGATCAGTTGCTGCTCGCGTAACAGTCTGGTGCTCGCCTGGCGCGCACTGACGGTCTGCGAAATGTCGCGGACGATCCAGACCGTTCCCGCGCGCGGCTTGGACGGGTCAATGGCGCGGGCGATCAGGTGCGCGGTGAAGATGCTGCCGTTTTTGTGCGCCAGCGAGGTCTCGATGTCGAGCGTTTCACCGGCCGTGAGTATGGGGCGTGCCTTGTCGTGCAGCGCTGCGTAAGCTTCGGGGCTCGAATGAAAAACACGGCCCGGTTGGCCAAGGAGGGTTCCCGAGGGCCAGCCGAAAAGTGTTTCTGCGTGAGGGTTACAGCGATAGACCAGACGTTCGCGCGTGAATACGACGGCAACTCCCGCGTTGTCGAGGATTGCTTTGTATTCGAGTAGTTGCAGCTCAAGTGAGCCTGAATCGCTCATCGCAGAAGTGGCCTTGTCCAATCGGCTATGAAATCAAGGTATCAGGCCGGCAGCATCGCGTCCATATCAATTCCGGGGGCTCAGGCAGGCAATATGGAGCATCGGCCATTGCTG
>JBIKLY010000179.1:0-2699 GCA_044359525.1 Rhodocyclaceae bacterium
GGACGGGAAGCTCGGGCGCCAGCTCGGCCAGCGCCTCGGCGACCAGCGAGGCCTCTTTGGACGAGAGCGGCGGCAGCGAGAACAAACGGGCAATTACCGCCGGATTACCGACCACATCGAGCGGCCCGATCAATCCCTCGTCGAGATCGACATACCAGGGCGACAGCAAGGGGATGACCAGATCGACCGCAGGTTGCGGCTTGAGGAAAGGCACCTGCCGCCCGTTGGCATCGACCTGCCAGACGACACTGGCCGGCCGCGCCTCGGCGAGATGCAGTGGCGACGGATCGTTAACCGGACATAAACGACCGCTTTGCGCCATGCGCAACAGCACCTCATTGCCGTGCTTCGGGCCCAGGCCAAATGCGCGCAGCCCCGTTTCATGCGTCCGCTCGGCCCACAGCAGACGCAAGATGCCGAGATCTTCTTCATTGACGAACTGCGGCGGCTTGATCAGTGCACGATCGATATTCCACCACTCTTCGGCGCTGTCCGGGTCACGGCCCTTGGTGACGGTGACGCCAAAGCCGCGCGCATCCGGCGTCCAGTCCAGCATGTAGAACAGCTGATGGCGATGCACGGCGGGCTTGCTTTTTTTCTTGGTAACGGCCACGGCCACGCGGCGCAACTCTTCGACCCAGGAAAGCACGCCCGGGCGGATGCGATCCTGCTGGTCGCGCTCGTCGATAACTTTCAGCAACATGGCAACGACATGGCCGCAATGTCCGCCCTGACGGCAAGTACAGGTGTTGTACATGGTTCGCTGGCCACGCACCGGATTGGCGAACCGGAGCACCGGCATGTACGGCTTGCGCTCTGTATCGGTAACCGCAGCCTTGATCCGGTCCGCCTCGATCTCGAGATCGCGCACCAGTGGCAGAAGTCGCTGCCCTTCGTCAATGGCATGTACATCGAACCAGCGCCTGATGTCTTCAAGCGTGAAATCCGAAGCGGGGGAGTCGATCGATGCGGGCATATTTTCCAGAGTGCGGGGAGTGGCGATGGCCGTGCTTTGATGTCAATTCTTTGACGCCGATCCATTGACGTCAACTCGGTCGAAAAATCAGAGCGCTGCACGACCTGACGACTGCTATCAGAAGCCCTCCCGCAGGCACTCTTCCGATAAGAGAGCGGCAATCAGTCGCGGAAATTTCCGTACTTGATCGGGAAATCAGTAATTGTCTTCTTGATCAGGGTAATGGCTTCCTGCAGCACGTCGCGCTTGGCGCCGGTAACACGCACGGCATCGCCCTGAATGGCCGCCTGCACCTTGAGCTTGGAGTCCTTGAGCAACTTGACGATCTTCTTGGCCAGTTCGCTCTCGATACCGATCTTGATCTTCAGTTCCTGCTTGACCTTGTCGCCGGAGACCTTCTGGATGGTCTGGGCATCGAGACGCTTGGTGCAATCGGGCTCCTTCTTTTCCATCTCGGGGAAAAGAATATCCTTGATCTGACCGAGCTGGAAGTCCGAGTCGCCGTACAGCGTGATGACCTTGTCTTTCTCGTTCAGCTCGACCTTGGCGCTGGTGCCCTTGAAGTCGTGGCGACCGACGATTTTTTTACCGGCCGAATCAATGGCGTTGTTCAACGCCGCCATGTCCACTTCTGAAGAAAAATCGAAAGATGGCATCAGAGCCTCCGCTTAACCAAAATGACAAACGTAGTGATAGGCATCACCGGCCGCGACTTCAATCTCGAACGACGAGTTACCCGGCACATTGAAAGACTGGCCGGCGCCGTAGTTTGTCCACTCACCGGGTTTGCCATCTTCGCCTTTTTGGCGAACACGGCACGAGCCGGCCACGCCTTCCATGATTTCCGGTACGCCGGTGTTGAACACCAGTATTGCCGGCAAAATCACGCCAACGCTTTTTTTGGTGCCGTCGGCGAACTGGACGCTATGGCTGACGCACTTGCCGTCGAAGTACACGTTGGCCTGCTTGACGACGCTGACATTTTCAAATTGTGACATTTCAGATTCCCCAGATTTTTTGAATCACGGCCTTGGCGACAAAGCCGAGCATACCGAAGGCCAGAACGAAGAACAGGACAATGGTGCCGGTCTTGCCGGCCTTTGACTTCCACGCGATCTCACCGATGATGAACAACATGAAGAGCATGAAGGCACCAACCCCGAAGGTCATGCCGAAATCGGAAACCTGCTCTTCAGTCAAGCCAAACATCGACGAGCTCTCTTGCCTCAGATACTATGAAAAAGTTCGTCAAACCCTACCGCAGAGACGCAGACGCGCAGAGATTTCGCAGAGAAAATCGTTAAGAACAACGCATTTCCTCTGCGTTTACTCTGCGCCTCTGCGCCTCTGCGGTAAGTTTTAGGTTTATTCACCGTGGCTCAACTTTTGCGACTGGCCAGATTGGCCGCGATACGCATGCGCAGGGCATTGAGCTTGATGAAACCGCCCGCGTCTTTCTGATCGTAAGCGCCGGCATCGTCCTCGAAGGTGGCGATGGTCGAGTCGAACAGCGAATCGGTCTTCGAATCACGGCCGCAGATGATCACATTACCCTTGTAGAGCTTGAGACGAACCCAGCCGTTGACCGACAGCTGCGTCTGGTCGATCAGCGTCTGCAGCGTGCGCCGCTCCGGGCTCCACCAGTAGCCGTTGTAGATCAGGCTGGCGTAACGCGGCATCAGGTCATCCTTGAGGTGGGCGACTTCACGGTCGAGGGTGATCG
>JBIKLY010000180.1:0-2693 GCA_044359525.1 Rhodocyclaceae bacterium
ACGCGCGGTGGCGATGCCACGCTGGAAGCCGGTAGCCTGATCGAGATCGTCAATGAGAAAGCAGCAACCGAGCGTCTGATCGCCGACAGCCGCACGCTGCAGCGTTCGCTGGTCGACATCGCCGGCAAGCATATTGTTCTTGAGGGCAGCAGCAGCGGCAGCGCCGGTGCGCGCATCGCCGCGAAATCCGGCGAGATCAATCTGGTCACCGCGTATAACGGAGCGCTGCCTCTCGACGGCATGAAGACCATCGAGGCCGATCAGCGCATCTTTCTTGGCACCGGCAGCAGCATCGACGCCTCGGGCCTGAAAAACGTCGCGGCGCCGATCACGCGCAACATCGTCGAAGTCGAACTGCGCGGCGACGAGCTCAAGGACTCGCCGCTGCTGCGCGACACGCTGTCGGGGACGAAGGTTCGGGTCGACGTGCGCAAGGGAACGAAGATCGCCGATGTTTCCGGCTACGTGGACAAGATCGAGCGAACCATCGACGAAAAAAGTACGGTGGGCGGCACGGTCGTTCTGCGCTCCGACGGCGATGTGGTGATCCGCGAAAACGCCAGCATCGACGTGTCGGGTGGCAGCATTGACTACAGCAAGGGCAACACCGCAAGCAGCTACCTGAACTGGGCGGGCGGTAGCGACGCCATCGAAGCGGCGCGTACCGATCGCATCTACACCGGCGCCTACGATGTTGTGCGCCAAGAGGTCGGCTACAGCGAAGGCAAGAACGCCGGCAGTATCGGCATTTTCGGCAAGCAGCTGGCGCTGGCCGGCGATCTGAAGGGCGGCGTGACGCCCGGCATCAACCAGCGTGGCGCGGGAACGGTACCCAGGGCGGCGACGCTCGAACTGAATAACAAGACGCTCCTGTCCTACGACTCAACAACCGGCGCGCCGCTATGGCGCTACGACGGCCTGGCGCAGGCGGTACGCTTCGTCAACGGTACGGTCGACCTGTCGTCGATTGTTGCGGCGAGCGCGTTGCCGGACGATTTTCGTCTCGACCTGTCGGGCAATCTGCTGACCGCCGGCGGCTTCGCCTCTTTCATCCTTAACACCGCCGGCCGCGTCGAGCTGCCGGCCAGTGTGACGCTGGGCGTGCAGGCCGGCGGCAGTATCAGTCTCAAGGCAGCGAGTGCGGCGATCGACGGCAGCCTGCTGGCGCGCGGTGGCAGCCTGAGCGTCGCGACGACCGCTGGCGGTGACCTGGCGGTTGGCGGCAGCGCCCGTCTCGATGCCAGCGGTCTGTGGACCAACGATGCGACAGGCGGCGCCGCGCCCACCGACGCGATCGTTACCGACGGCGGCAGCGTGTCGCTGTCGTCCGCCAGGAATCTGGATCTGGCCGCCGGCTCGGTGATTGACGTTTCGGCCGGCGCTCGCCTGTATCGCGACAGCAAGAGCGCGGTCAAAACCACCACCGGCAATGCCGGTAGCATTGCGCTGGCCAGTGGTGGGCTCAATTCTGAAAACCGGTCGAGCGCGACGCTGCAGCTCGGCGGCGAACTGCACGCCTACGCCACCAGCGACGGCAGCAAAACCGGCAAGGGCGGCAAGCTTGCCGTTTCCGCGTCGAATGTCAGCATCGGCGGCACGGCGACGGGCGCCGCGGGTGAGTTGCATCTCGATCAGGGCTTCTTCCAGCGCGGCGGCTTCAAGGATTTCACGATCAACGGTAACGACGGCCTGAGCGTTGCCGATAATACGGTTGTCGCCGCGCAGCCGCAGTCGCGCGTGCTGGCGCGCAACGCCCTGATGCAGGGCAGCGGCGCCGCGCTGGCCGGCTTTACCAGCCTGCAGGTGCTGGCGCCCGAGCTGCGCAGCGCCGGCAGCGTTCGCCTGAGCGCGAACAGCGTGAGATTTGGCGACCTGACGGTCGGCAACGCCGCGCTTGCTCCGGAAGATCGCAAGGGCGTCAGCGTGCTAAGCGAGGCCGGCGGGAGCATCGCGCTGGTCGCCGGTCACCGCATGATGATCGACGGCACACTGCAGGCGCTGGGTGGCAGCATCAACCTGTCGCTGCTGGCGCCGCAGAAGACCGCCGACGGCGATCCGGCTTACGATCCGGCCGGTAACCTCTGGCTGACGTCGAACGCCCGCCTGCTCGCCGGCGGCACCTTCAAGCGCGATCCGAAGGTCATGACGCGCATCGCCGGCGAAGTGCTGAACGGTGGCAAGATTGTCGTCGATGCGGCAAGCGGCTATCTGGTCAGCGAAGCGGGTTCGCTGATCGATGCCAGCGGCAGCAGCGCGCTGCTCGACCGGCGCGGCGCGAGCGGCGCCTACGCGCGCACCTCGGTGGCTAGCGCCGGCGGCAGCATCGAGCTTGCCGCCCGCGAGGGCATGCTCCTCGACGGCGACCTGAAGGCGGCGGCCGGCGGCGCCGGTGCCTCCGGCGGCAGTCTGGCGATTTCGCTCGATCGTAACGATGTCAATTGGGCGCTGACTGGCGTCGACGCTGTCGACGCGGTGCTCAGTTCGAGCAACCCGGCCGGCAAGCGCCGGATCCTGCTGGCCGCGACGCACGATGCCGGGACCGGCGCGCTGACCCGCGGTCAGGCACTTGCCCCGCTCACTTACTCCGGCCGCGTCGTGCTCGGCGCCGACAAGGTCAAAGCCGGCGGCTTTGCCAACCTTGCCCTGCACGCGCAGGATGAGGTCGGTATGACCGGTGTCTTCAATCTCGATCT
>JBIKLY010000181.1:0-2692 GCA_044359525.1 Rhodocyclaceae bacterium
CGTCCTGGAAAAGACAAGGCGCGCCATTAACGGCAAAAGGCTTGTCATTGAGCCAAGAAATACTCAGCGACCGGGATGATTCGGCGTAAAGGCGTTTCTCGATACTTCTGCTTTTGCCAAGCGTTATGTCGCAGAACAGGGGTCGGACGAGGTGCTGGCGATGTGCCAACAGGCAGACAGCCTTGTCGTTAGCGTCATCTGCCTGCCGGAACTAGCCTCCACGCTATCCCGCCTCGTGCGTGAAAAGAAGCTCGGCAAAACTGATTACCTAAAACTGAAACGTGACGCAATGGCCGATATGGCCGACATCGACGTTTGCCAGCTCACCCCCGAAGTTCTGGCCTCGGTTGTTTCGCTGCTGGAATTGCATCCACTGCGTGCAATGGATGCTCTCCATGTCGCATGCGCACTGGCCTGCAAACCAGATGTCTTTGTCTCGGCCGATCATCGGCAACTTTCAGCAGCACGCAAGGCTGGCCTTGAGATTGTCGATGTTTCGTAATGGATGGTACTGCTGGAAGGCTTATGGCGGCCATCAAGAGACGCTCGGAAAATCGCTCCATAGCGGCCATTCACGGCTGAAATTGCCGCTAAGTCGCCAAGTCGTCGCACACCAATGTCATCCATATTATCATTGCCTAAGCGGTCTGGGTTGTCCGTTGAATAACTGTTTGGTGTCTGCGATGAATGGAACGTGTGTGAAGTGCGGGCTCTCCACTCCCAACGAGGTCATCACCTTACGGGAGCCACCAGATTGCCCTGGCTGCGGTGGTCGAGACTTCACGATGACGTTTGTGGTGACAGAAACCTTTTTGCCTCACAACACGACTGTCATCCGACAGAAAGACCCAGACCGCAATAGCAAGACACGCCTACGGCGTGAGCACTTCAACGGAATGCAGGCTGACAGCCAAGGTAGACTTATGCGCAAAGAGCGCCTCATCGATAAGGACGCGGACGTTTACTACGAGTTCGTAGCTAATCCCGATACGGGAGACGTTCTGCGTAGGGAGCATGGACGGCTTTCTGACCATAAGGGCTACGGAAGTGCGAAGCAAAAGAAGGCTACTACCTAACCATCAATCGATCGGGACGCCGTAAAAAGCGACTTCTTTCTTTCAGCTCTCCCCGCGCAGCGCCACTCACTTTTACGTTCCTGAACGCCCGCTTTATCACCGCTGTGCCGCCGCCTTTGGGTCGCGGACCGCCGCTGGTAGCTCTTTAACCTCAAACCTCAAGCCACCAACATCACATTCAACCCGCTCACGCGCTTGAATGTGCTGTCCCCGCTAAGAAACACGTGATCCATTCCCAGTTGCAAACAGCTGGCCGCCTGTAGTGCGTCGGGAGTTCTGATGCCATGCATGACGCGGATTGACGTGGCCAGTTCGACCACCTCCCGCGATAGCTCTACCCACACCAGATCGGGGCGACCAAAGAAGGCGTCAAACATTGCCAAGGTCGTCTTGTCATTACCCTTCATCGGCCCTACACGACATTCCAGCCAGGACAAACGGCTAACCGCCGCGCCCAGATCGGGATATTTCCCGGCAAGGACTGCCAACGCCTTGCGCACCTTGCCGGCGAAGGGTTCTTTTCCCTCAATCAGGTAGATCAGGGCGCTGGCATCGAAAAATGCAATCACCAGTCGCGCTCGGATTTGAGGGCTGCGTCAATTTGCGCCTTGCTGCGCTGGCCGGTGCCCTGTTGCAGCAGCAGCCACTGCATGGCAGTCAGGCCACTGGATGGCTGTGATTTTCCCGTTGTTAGCCGCAAATAGTCGTCTTCGGATAACACAACCGCCGACGGGCGATTACGCTTGACGATATGCAACGGGCCAAGACGTAGCCCGTCTTCAATGGCCGCCATGCCCCGGCGCTTGAGTTCGGCAGCAGTAATCGTGTTCATGAGCAAATCCTTTCAGTACTAATTACGGTACTGATTGTAGTACAGCAAGTACCGCAGCACCAGACTGACTTCTCACGCAAACGCCGGGCAACCCTGCCACACCACCCTCGTCTATGCGGCCCTGACCTCAACGCTCTCAACGCGTGCCGCTTCAAGCCGGTTAATGCCACTCACCAGTGCCTTGATCGATGCGGTGACGATGTTGCCGTCAATCCCCACGCCGTAGCACTCCCGGCCACCACCCGTGTGTGCCAACTCCATCAATGCGCAAGCCTGCGCGTTACCGGCTTCGCGGCTCGGGCTGGTGGCGCGCTCTTCGTAGCTGCGCACCTGAACAGTGATGCCGATGCCCTGCAAGGCATGCACAGCAGCGTCAATCGGCCCGTTGCCTTCGCCGGTCAACAGATGATGCACACCACCAACCTCCAACGCGAGGCGGATACCCTGCGCGGCGCCGTGTTCAAACAAATGGTGCTCGACATAGTGCACCGGCCGGTCACATTCGAGATAGGTGCGCGAGAAGAGTTGCCAGATGTCGGCAGCGCTCATTTCGATGCCCTGACTATCGGCATGCCGCTGCACCTCGCCGGAAAACTCGACCTGCAAACGGCGCGGCATGACAATGCCGTAGCCGGTTTCGAGCAGGTAGGCGACGCCGCCCTTGCCTGACTGGCTGTTGATGCGGATGATCGAATCGTAGCTGCGCCCGACATCGGCCGGATCAATCGGCAAGTAGGGCACGTTCCACAAAGCTTCAGGCTGCTGCACGGCAAAGCCTTTCTTG
>JBIKLY010000026.1:0-33699 GCA_044359525.1 Rhodocyclaceae bacterium
GTTGATTGCGAGCAGCGAGGTGAGCAGGAAGGACTTCCCCTGGTCGAAATACACGGTAAGCATTGCGCCTCGCTGGATCAGGGCGCGGAGAATTGAAAGGATTTCTGTCTTTGAGTAGAGCAGAAACTTGCTGTACTCATTGTCCTGTTCAAGTTCGAATCTGGGCGGGGTGTGTTCCGGCTGCGCCTGAACTTCTGTTTCTGCCATTTTTTATCCTGATATCGGCGATCAGTGGAAGTTTAATGCAAAACCTTTCTCTGCGGAACGTGGCCTTTTGTTTGGCGCGTGCTGCCGTTGAATCAGGGCTGTCCGGCTTCGTCAGGCGGTAGCGTAAGTGTTGGGGCGGCGCTCGTTCCTTCGCCGCTTTCAAGGCGATAGAGCCAGGCGAGTAACTCGGCGACGGCGATATAAAGTTGTCCCGGAATGCGCTGGTCAAGATCGATCTGCATCAAGAGCGACACGAGTTCGGGTGACTCGTGCACATAGACGCCGTGTTCGCGAGCCCGTGCGATGATTTTTTCAGCCATCAGGCCGCGACCCTTGGCAACCACCCGCGGCGCGGCGTCCGTCTGGCTGTAGGCAAGCGCGACCGCGCTTTTCAGCGAATCAGCCTGCCGTTTGGCCATCGACTGCCTTGTTGAGTGCCACCCCGAAACCAAGCGAGGCAAGCGAAAGTCCAGCTTCGTCAAGCTGGCTGCGTAGCGCATCTGTGGATGTGCGCAGGAGTTCCTGTGTTTCTGCGCTGCCCGCAGACAAGACGAGGCTGATCTGGCTGCCCTGCAAGCGGATCTGTGCGTCAACGCCACCAAGTTTGGGGAGCGTCAGGCTGAGTCGTGTTTGCCAGTTGGCTGGTGCTTCCTCGCCGCCCGAATCGCGACGAGCCGCTTCTTCTTCGATTTCCCAACGCATCTCCTGCCCCGGCCAGACTTGCCCTTGCCATGAGAAATTTTGCGTTGCCAGGGCATCGAGTTGCTGCCGGACGAGGGGCAGGGCATCCGGGGATACAAGTTGGCCGGCTGGCGAAGTGTTCCCGGTGCTTTTATTGCTGCCGGATTCAGTCAGGGTGGCCAGGGTTTGCGGTGCCTCGCTACCGGTACGCGACGCGGTGTATTGTTCGGCGGAATGTCCGCCCGGCAGCGTCAGATTTGCCGGTGTCAGTTTTCCCTGCGGTTCCTGGAGCAGTGCGTTTTTGTCGAGGCGGCCGTCGACCCATTCGGCCTGGTGGGATTCGTAGAACATCCCGCTTTGGGTAATCGCCTGCTTGAGCAAGGGCAGCAGATCCTGTGCGCTGGCTGGCGGGGTGCCGGCAATCGGCAGGTTGCCGTTGAGCGAGGTTGCGGTCTGGGCGGACTTCCCCTCGCCGGAATTGCCCAGCAGATTGCTGATCAGCTGTCCGGTGCGGCTGAGTGTCGTCGGTACGGATTCTGCCGGTAGTCGAGCGGTTTCACCTGTCGGTTTCGAGATAACCGCCAGCGTCAGCTTGCCGTCGCTATCAACGACTTCAAGTTCGAGCGAGTCGCCTGACTTTGCAGCAAATGGCAAGGCGAGCGTGACATCACGCTGGTTGATGATGGCGCGGTAGGTGCCGTTCGGGAGCAGCGTCTGGATTTCGGCCAGCACACGCTGGCCGGAGGTCAGGCCGGATAATTTGTCGGAGATCTCTTGCGCCGGTGCGACCGGCCGCAGGGCGACGTCGGCGGCGAGTTGCAGGCGGCTGGCGACGTCGGCGGGGATCATTGCTAGCGCTTAAGCGGTTGTTGACTTGTCGAGACGCAGCAAGATGCGCGCATGTTTCTGCCAGGTTTGAACCTGTTCAAGAATGTCAGCGCTCTCGCATTCGATTTCCTTGATTATCCCGGCGATACGGCGTGTTACGGCGGGCTCAAGCGAGGGCGTGACCGGTGGTATCGCTGCAATGATCGTCGTACGTTTGTTTTCAAAACCACCGAGCGCATCCCAGTCCTGTGCGTTTGCTGCAGCAAGCATCTGGTGGGTCAAATCGAGCGCGGCGAGGTATTGACGTTCAATTTCCATGACTCAGGCAGCAGCGGCCTGCGGATCTGGCGTCGGGGCGATCATGATCCATGCCGACTGCAGTTCGCCGAGGAGCTGGTTGGCTTCGTCGAGCGCGGCCAGATTGTTCTTGAGGTTGGCCCAGAGCAGACGCTGACTGATGTACTCGTAAAGCGCGGCGAGTCGCTCGGCAAGCTCTCCACCGCTCTCGGTATCGAGGCTGACGAGCAGGCCGTTGTTGATGATATCGATCGCCTTCGAGATGGCAGCGCCTTTTTCCGGTATTTCTTTTCGTTCCATGTGCAGCCGGGCCATTGAAATGGCGGCGCGGGCACCCTCGAACAGCATCAAAATAAGACGATGCGGATCCGCCGTTGCGGCGATATCCGTACTGACTTGCGCATAGCTTGCGACGGGGCTGCGGCTCATGCCGAACATTGGAGTTGTCCTGAATTAGTTGGTTGAGGTTACGCCAGGCAAGTTTGCCAGTTGTTGGCTGAGATAAGAACTCGTTTGTTTCATTCCGGCAATCAGGCTGTCCAGCGCCGTGAATTGTTTCGTGTAGTTTGCCTGAATGACAGTCAGTCGATCCGATAGCGCTTGCTGGCGTTTGGTCAGGTCTTTGATCGTCCGATTGGCGCCGTCGGTGGCCGCGGTAATGCTGCCTGTCGATCCAACCAGCCCTTCGATGCCGGTTTTGTAGGCCGAGCCGACCGCAGAAACCAGATTGGCGACGCTGGTTGGGTCGGCAGCTACCGCAGCGGTCAGTTTTGCGCTGTCGAGGCTGAGAGAGCCGTCTTTACCCAGCGAAACGCCGATATTGGAGAGGTGCTGGTAAGGCGAAGTACCGCCTGCCGTGGCGTTGAACACCAGGCTGCGCATCTGGTTTTTTGCCGTGCGCAAGGTGCTGCTGCCCTGCAGGGCGCCTGCTGCTTTGGTCGTGGCGTTGTAGGCCCCCAACTCGCTCATCGCCTTGTTGGCGTCGTTGTAGGCCTTGACGAATGCGTTGAGTGAACTGGTCAGGCTGCCGATGCTGTCCTTGCTGACCTTCAGGGTCGTCGGGGTGAGTGCGGCAGTGGTTTTCAGCAAATTCAGAGTGACGCCGTCGAGTACGCCGGTAACCGTGTTGGTGCTGCTCGTCGCGGCGATGCCGTTCAGCGTGAAGGCGGCATTCGTCGCTGCCTGCCCGCCTTGCAGCGCGGCCTGCGTCATTGTTCCGGTGTTGGCGGCCGGGTTGTAGTCGAAGGCGGTGAGCCCGGACAGCCTGATTACGTTGGAGAGACCGGTTTCGTTGCTGCTCAGCACCAGTTGGGCGCCGCTCGTGCCGTTGACAATGGTTGCGGAGGCGCCAATGTTGGCCGCGTTGATCGCGTCGCGCAGTCCGCCCAGCGTCGCATTGCTGCTATCGATGGTGATTGTTTTGCTGCGCAGGCTGTCGCCGGTATAGACGACGCCATCGAGCTTGCCAAATTCGATCAGCAGGTTGCCAGTAGCGATTACCGTCGCCGCGCTGCCGCCGACATAGGCGGGCGTAACGAGTCGCTGACTTTTCGCCAGTGCCGATATTTCCAGACTATAAGAGCCAGCCACTGCGCCCGTACTCGCCGCAGCAGAAGCAATCGTCGTGTCGGCTATGCTGGCGGAGAAGGTGGTGTATTTCACCACCGCAGTGGTTCCGGTGGCCGGCACCATTGATCCCGCAGCCGTTTGCAGCGAAGAAAGCGCGCCTTGCAGCGTGCCTAGCGCAGAAATGCGCGACTGATACGATGCTTCTTGTCGTTGCAGGGCGACCAGGGGTATCTGCTCGGATTGCATCAGGCCGGTCAAGAGGGAATTCAGATCCAGCCCGGAACCCGCGCCCAAAGAAGAGATGGCCATGTTGCCTCCTGCAGTTTAAACAGGTACCAGTTTACGCTTTTTGGCGAAACAGCAAACCCTTGATGCCGTCCAGCGCTTTGGCAATTGCGATCATCTCTTCCGAGGGAAATTGCCTGATCACCTCATTGGTGGCCTTGTCAATTACCTTGACGATCGTTTTTCCCGTATCGTCATCGACGCGGAATTGCAGTGAGTTATTGACCGGATTGACGAAATCATTGACCGCCTTGACTGCCTCGTCGAGTTGCTGGCGGCTGGGCTTCGCTTCTTGCGGCGCTTGTGGCGCGGCGGCAACCACTGCCACCCGGGCATCCGGTGCGCTGCTTGTGTTTTCCGGTGCGCTTTGGCGTGGTGCCAAAACGGCGCCTGAGACAGTGCTACTAACCGATGATATGTTCATGGTGCTTACTCCTAGCCGTTAATGGGCAGGGGGCGCGACCGCGTTGCCGCTGCCGCGCCCTGTACTAGCAAAGTGGGCCAGACAGTCAAGTCCGCTGGCCCCCTCCAGCTTACTGCAGCAACGATAGCACTTGTTGCGGCAACGCGTTAGCCTGAGCCAGCATCGCCGTACCCGCTTGCTGCAGGATCTGGTTACGGGTCAGGTTGGCTGTTTCTGCGGCGAAGTCGGTATCACGGATGCGCGAACGCGAGGCCGAGAGGTTTTCCGAGGTGACGCGCAGGTTGGCGATGGTCGATTCGAAGCGCGACTGCAGGGCGCCGAATTTTGCACGCTGGCCGTTGACCGCCTGGAGCGCACCATCCACCAGCGCAATCGTGCGGTTGGCCGCATCGACGTTACCGACGTCGACCTGGCTGACTTTTTGTAGCTGCGCAGCATTGGCCGCGGCAAGGAAGTCGACAGCTGTCGAAGAAACTACGTTGAATGATTTGTCGGAGTCGAAAACAATTTCACCCGAAGCGATTGAGGTCAAGCCCGATGTTGTCGCTGCGCCGCCGCCAATGGTGGCGGTACCTGAACCGACGTTGGCGGTGATGGTGATGTTCTCGCCCGAGGCATTGAGTAGCGTGAGACCTGTGCCGGCAGTATTTACCTTGGCCGTAACGCCTGTCTTTGAAGAAGCATCGTTGACTGCATTGACCGCAGCGGCCAGACCGTCAGCATTGACCGTCGAACCGATAGTGAAGGAAACGGCCACTGCTGTGGTGTTATTTGATTTGATGTTCCACGAGTAACTGCCACTCGCCGTGAAGCTTACTGCATCAACTTTCGTCTGTCCGCTAGCCGTCACTCCAGTATCGGCGGCTTTGGCGTTGATTGCGGCGATAACTGTTTTGGCAGAATCAGCTGCTGCTATGGTGACGTTTGCGCTGCCGAGTGCGCCATTGATAGTGATGCCGCTACCCACAACACGGTTGGTGGCGGAGGCGCTTGATGCGATGGCGGTAGCGCTGCTGCCGACGGTCAGGTCACCGAGGTTGCTGGTTGCGGTGGCAGCCAGGGAACCGATCCGGTAGTTGCCGTAGTTGTCGGTGCGGAAGTTGGTCGTGGTGGCGGTGATTACTTCGCCAGCGTTGGCGCCAACCTGGAAGGTGTTGGAGTTCGAACCGTTCAGCAGCTTCTGGCCGTTAAAGGCTGTCGTGCTGGCGATGCGGTCGAGTTCGGAAGCGAGTTGGGAAACTTCGCCCTGCAGCGCGGCACGGTCAGATGCGGAGTTGCTGGCGTTGGCGGACTGCACGGCCAGTTCGCGGATACGTTGCAGAATGTCGCCTGCCGATGCCAGCGAACCTTCACCGGTTTGCGCCAACGAAATGCCGTCGTTGGCATTGCGCGTGGCTTGGTCGATACCACGAATCTGCGAAGTGAAACGCTCGGAAATGGCCAAGCCTGCAGCGTCGTCCCTGGCGCTGTTGATGCGCAGACCGGATGACAGGCGCTGCAGGGAAGTCGACAAACTCATGCTGGAAGTGGAGAGGTTGCGTTGAGCGTTCAGTGACGCAACGTTGGTATTGATAACTGCCATGATAAGCCTCCGTAGTGTGCGGTTATTGAGGGTGGGCCTGGTTTGCCTCACGCCTTGATTCAGCTAACGGCTGCACTTGAAAATACTTTAGCGCTAATTTCTTGTTTGGATTTGTCCCGTATTTGGCATTCTTATGCGCTTCGTTCAGCAACCAGTGCCTGAATAATCAATGCGGTGCGTTGAATAGGTTCCTGCCAGGACTCGCCAAAGTGGCGGGGGATAGGCGTCAAGGTAGGGAGCCAGGGATAATGATCAGTTCCCAGTTGGTACGGATCGTAGCCATCGGCGATTCGGATCGTGGGGACGTTGACTGCCGCCGAGAGCATTGTTGTTGACGTGCTTGGACCAATGACGAGGTCGCAAGCCTTCATTAATGCGCTTGAAGTGTCCAGATCGCTAAAGTGGTCGACATCCGGAAAGTTGACAATCGAAACACCAAACTGCGCCTCTGCATCAGTCAACTCTTTACCTACGTCGCCATACTGCAGATTGACCCAGGTGATACCGGGTATGTCGAAAATCGCCTGCCAAAAGTGGAGGTAAGGGTAGAGCGCCCGCCGTTCCAGCGTCAATAAAGTGCTGCGCCAGGAAATTCCGATGGTCAGTGTCTGGTTTTTGGCTCGCAGACGTTGGCGGAATTCTTCCACCTTGCTGGCATCTGGTGTCAGCAATTGTGTCTGACTTTGGAAAGATGGCACATCGGGACGAAAGATTGTAGGTAGGCTACCCATTGGAAGTTGCCATTGCAGCGCTGCGATCTCTGATTGAGAGAATTTGTATTCGCCACTATGGAATTCTACGCTCGGGAAACTTCGGGCAAAGAGTTTCTCAAGCTTACTGTGGCAGACGCAAACGACACGCTCAAACCGACTGATGAGATCGGTCAGGCAACTGACAAATATGATTTCGTCGCCGATGCCTTGTTCGCGATAGACGAGAATCGATTGTCCGTTGTTCGGTTTTCCTGCCCATTCAGGGATTGGGAGATTTGATTTTTCTCCAACTTCGCGGCGAGCCCAGCGAAGTTCCCAGTTTGGATAGGCCTCCTCGAGGCGGCCCAGGGCAAACAAGGTCATCCCTAGATAGAACCTGTATTCCGGGTTGCCGGGGGATCTCGCGATTGTGGAAAGATGGTGTGGCAAAGCCAGATCGGGCCGGCCAGCTTGAACTAGAAAAAGAGCCAAGTGATTGTGCAACTGGGCATGCTCCGGATCAACGGCAATGGCCTGCTCAAACCAATAAATAACCTCTTGAAAATTCTCGCGAAAAATATTCAGTTTGGCCATATTAACGTAGGGATCTACCATCTTCGGCGCAAGCGAGATGATCTTGCGGAACTGAACTTCTGCCAAATCGGAGTCATCAACCTCCATCAGGATAATGCCGTAGTTGTTCAGTGCCTGGAGAAGTAGTGCCTGTTGTTCAGGAGAGCCGGGGGGGTCAAGTTCACTGATTAAGGCTTCTGCGGTTTGCTTGGCCTCTTCAAAAGCTCTGGTTTTCCAAAGGCAGAGGATCAAGTCGCGACGAACTTTCCAACAATGTTCGGTACTCAAGCGCGCAATGGCACGTTTGGCGACCTCTGTGGCAGTTTCGTAGTGGCCGGCTGTGTAAAGCGTCGCATACAGATTGCCATAAGGTTTTTCAAAGTTGGGGTCGATTTCGATGGCAGTTTCAAAAGCCTTCAATGCTTCGTCAAGGTGGCCTTGCGAAGAAAGTAAAACCCCCATCTCATTCAGCGCAGCAACATTGTGGCGCTCAATCTTTAACAAGCGGGTCAGTGCGTCGACGGCATCGCCAGGCCGATTTGATAATTTGAAAATTTTTGACAGACTGTACAACGCGAAAGGATTTTCTGCCTTCAAGGTCAATGCATCTGTGAGAAATTGCTCAGCTAGCTTCCAGTCTTCCATCCGCGCGGCGAGCGTTCCCGCCAGATTGAGCGCCGCGATGTCACGCGGCGCCTGACGCAGATGCTTCCGGATAAGATCGAGCGCTTGCTTGTCTTTGCCCTGCGCTGAAAGATTACTGGCCTTGTTGATGGCCTCGCTGCTGCGGGTTGATGAGGCGTTGTTTGCCATGGGTGGGGCTTTCAGACGAGGTGGGTTGGTTTCATGCGGCAGCTTGGCCAGAAACGATTCACTGCAAAAGATCCCAGGCGATCGGCGAACCGCGCTGGATGGCGCTTCGTGCCTTTCTGCCGAGGCAGAGATCGATGAATTTTGGTGGCAGCCCAAAGCCCGGGCGAATGATTCTGATGTTTTCACGCGTCAGCGCTTCGCCGGGGGCGATGTCGTTACAGGCGTAAATCGAGCGCCGAAAGACCTTGCTCTTTTCTTCCGCCGCCGAGCTGCCGTAACTGATCTGGCCGACGGCCTGCCAGGCGCGCTCGGTTTCGACCACCAGCGAGCGCAGTTCGGCAGGCTCCAGCGAAAAGCTTGAGTCGACGCCGCCATCGGCGCGCGCCAGCGTGAAGTGCTTTTCAATCACGCTTGCACCCAGGGCGACGCTGGCAACGGCTGCGCCGATGCCCATTGTGTGATCGGAAAGTCCGACCTCGCAAGCGAACAATTCGCGCAAATGGGGGAGAGTGCGCAGGTTGGTATTCGCCGGCGATGCCGGGTAGGTGCTGGTGCATTTGAGTAGCACGAGCTGGCGGCCCCCGGCGCTGCGTGCGGTGCGTACGGCCTCATCGAGTTCGGCCACCGACGCCATGCCGGTGGAAATGATCATCGGCTTGCCGGTGGCGGCTACCTTGCGGATCAGCGGCAGGTCGGTGTTTTCGAATGAGGCGATCTTGTAGCAGGGAACGTCCAGCGCTTCGAGAAAATCGACGGCGGTTTCGTCGAATGGCGTACTGAAGGCGATCATGCCCAGCGCCTTTGCGCGCTCGAAGATCGGCTGGTGCCACTCCCAGGGCGTGTGGGCTTCCCGGTAGAGCGCATGGAGCGACTTCCCCTGCCAGAGTGAAGCGGGGTCGGCGATGAAAAATTCCCCTTCGCTGCTGTCGAGGGTCATCGTGTCGGCGGTGTAGGTCTGGATTTTCAGGGCATGCGCGCCGGCCGCCGCTGCCGCGTCGACGATGGCTAGCGCGCGCTCCAGCGACTGGTTATGGTTGCCCGACATCTCGGCAATGATGAAGGGCGGGGCGTTGCAGCCGATCGGCCGCCCGGCAATGGCGAAACGGGTTTGCGACGAGTTTTCGGTCATGGCGCGTCCAGTTCGATGACAATGGTGTTGCTTATATCGCGGTAGGCCGCCTTCCTGAAAGCGGCCAGCGACGCCGTATTATGCGTCAGCACCTCGGCACGGATTCGTCGTATCTCGGGGTGCTGTGTGTGCAGCCAGCCGCTTGCCTGCCGGATCAGCCCTGGCGGCGCGTCTGCCTGCGGCACGCGGTAAACCGAAATAAGGGCTTCGGGGGGGAGAAGGTCGAAGCGGACGACGCCTGCCGGCTTGCCTCCGGATTCGGCGACGAGAAGGATGCGCTGCGGATCGGCGAGCGTCCTTTGCAGCCATGCTTCATGGCTGGCCCGGTCGATTTTCCCGCTGTTCAGCGAAACGCCGCGTACTGCCGGATCGTTGCGCCAGTTCAGGAGGTTCTCGCTGTCGTCGGCGGTCGCCGGGCGGAAGGTGAAGGCGGTCGGCAGCAGCGCATCGGCGACCCGCTCGGCACCACGACCGTCGACCAGTGTGGCGCTGCGCGTTGACAGCCCGCGCAGCAACGCCGGGTTGTCGAGCAGGCAGGTCAGCCAGGCGGCGATCCGTGCTTCGTCAGCGACGGGCATGTCCGGGACGCCGGCGACGCAGCCCGCTTCGATCAGTGCTTCGAGGCCGTGCTGCTGGTTATCGGCGATGCCGAAGGCCAGCGTCGGTACGCCGAGGCAGGCGCGTTCCCAGTTCATGCTGCCACCGGCACCAATCGCCAGGTCGCTGGCGGCGAGAAGTTCTGAGATGTCTTGCGCCGGGCAGTGCAGTGTGGCGTTCGGCAGCGTCGCGCAGGCCGCGATGGTGGCTGCGCGATGGGGATTGGCCAGGCCGATTACGACGTCGATCCGGTTGAGCCGGCTGGCGTGCGGGCGCAGCGCATTGAGCATGGCGATTGTGTGCTGCTGTGGATCGGCGCCACCGAAGCAGACCAGCACGCGCCGTACTGCGCCGTCGCGCAGCAGGCGCTGGCTTCTGCGCTGCGCGAATTCCGGCCGCAACAAGGCGTGTGTCGGGCCGAGCAGGAGGTGTGTGCCGGGGGCGACCAGGCCGGCATAGCGCTTGGCCGACGCGGTGCTGAAGTTCTGGTCGAGCAGCAGATCGCAGTCGTGATTGCGGTCGGCAAGGTCGTCGATGACGAAAATGCGTTTTGCCGCTGTGCGCATCGCCTGTTCCCAGCGCGCGTCGAGCTTGTAGTGGTCGACCACCAGCCAGTCGGCGACGCCCGTGGCGGCCAGCGCCGCTTGGCTTTGCGCGATGTCGTCGGCGAGCGAGGCATCCTGCCCGGGCAGGCGATGCACGTGGAATCCAAGACCTTCCAGCGCGTCGCAATAATGCCCCGGCAACTCGCGGCAGACGAAATGGATTTGTGCGCCGCGCGCCGCAAGGCTCTGCGCCAGCGCCGCACAGCGCACCACGTGGCCGTAGCCGATGCGTGAGGAAGCGTCGACACGAAAGCTGATGATGCTCATTGCTCAGTCCTTGCTGCCGGAATAATTCCGGCGCACCGGAATGCCGGCGGCGGCGAGCGCTTTTTTTGCTTCGGCCGGCGTCTGCTCGGTGAAGTGGAAGATGCTGGCCGCAGCGACGGCCGAGGCGCCCGCTTCCTGGATGGCCTGGCGCATGTGCTCGTAGTTGCCGGCGCCGCCGGAGGCGATGACCGGCAGGTTGACCGCTTTCGCAACGCGTTCGATCAGCGCGAGGTCGTAGCCTTGCATCGTTCCATCACGGTCGATCGAGGTGATCAGGATCTCGCCGGCGCCGCGAGCTTCCAGCTCCCTTGCCCATTCTTCCGGGTGGCGACCGGTGGCTTTGCTTCCCGAATGGCTGATGCAGCGGTAGCTGCCGTCATCGAGGCGGTGGGCGTCGATGCTGGCCACGACGCACTGAGCGCCAAAGCGTCTGGCCGCCTGGTCGACGAGTTGCGGGTTGGCGTAGGCGGCTGAGTTGATGCTGATCTTGTCGGCCCCGGCGCGCAGCAGGCGCTGGATCTGCTCGATGTTCGTGATGCCGCCGCCGACCGTGAGGGGGATGAAGCATTCGTCGGCAAAATCGTGCACCGAATCGATATCCGGTTCGCTGCCCTCGCGACAGGCGGTGATGTCGACCAGTACCAGTTCATCGACATCCCGCGTGTTGTAGACCTTAACCGCCGGCAGCACCGGCCCGACCCGGCGCCAGCTGTCGAAGCCGATTCCCTTGACCAGACCGAAACTCTTCCAGAGGAGGGTGGGAATGATGCGGACTTTCAGCATGGCTTACGTTCGAGGAAATTTCTGAGCACGCGGAATCCCGCTTTCGAGCTTTTCTCCGGGTGGAACTGTGTCCCGAGAATATTGCCCGAGCCGACGGCGGCTATGACCTGAATGCCGTAATCGGTATGGGCCACTATGTGTTCAGTGCTGGCCGGGCGAAAAGCATAGCTATGTACGAAGTAGAAATCGGTGCCGTCGGGGATGCCCGAAAAGAGATCGTCGTCGCCCGTGCGCGAAATCGCGTTCCAGCCGACGTGCGGAATACGCAGCGTACAGCCTAGCGTATCGAGGCGGCTTATTTCGCCGGGGATCAGGTCGAGTCCCTGGCTTAATCCCCCCTCGTTGCCGCGACTGGCGAGGAGTTGCATGCCGAGGCAGATGCCCAGGAGCGGCTTGTCGAATTCCAGCGTCTGGCGCCGGATTTCCTCACACCAGCCGCCCTGGGCCAGCTGTGCCATGCCGTCGCTGAAACTGCCGACGCCGGGAAGAATCAGGCGGTCGGCGGCAGCCAGCTGTTCCGGGTGCCCGGCGATGGTGGCATCGACACCGAGTTCGGCCAGCGCACGACGCACCGAGCCGAGATTGCCCATTCCATAGTCGACGATGGCGACCTTCATCGATTGTCGTAGTTGGTCTTGGTGAGGTTGCCGTGGCGATCCTTGAGCAAATTGCCGCTGCTGTCGCGCAGGAAGATCTTTTTGTTGGTGAATTTGTCGCAGATGCGGATGAACTCATCGACCGACAGGTTCAGCGGGTCGAGGATGTCGGCCAGCGATTTTCCGAGGTACTCTGACGGAAACTGCCCGTCGAGGCGGCGCACGATGTCCTGCGCGTCCTCGCGCGTCAGGCGCTCGCGCCGCACGTGCAGGCAGGCGAGGTCGGTGGCGCGACCGAAGCCGAATTTCAGGAACTTGAAGTAGTCGTGGATGCCGGTCTGGTGGTTGTCGAGGTTTTCGTAGTTGACCATCGACCCTTCCACCGTCCGGTGATAGGTGGCGAAGCCGTGGGCCTGGGCGATCAGGGCGTTGGCGAGGCCGTCCCAGGGCAGGTAATGGCCAAGGAACAGCCCGGTAACGCCGACCCGGGCGAGATCCTCGTCGCTCGGATACGAGTAGGGAATCAGATGCCTGGCCTCGATCCCTTCCATGCCGATGAGGTCCGAGACGCGCAGGCCGAGCAGCCCGCCGAATTCTTCCAGCCAGCGCCGGTTGAGCACGTTGTTCCCGGCTGCAGCGGCTGGCCCGCCGTATTCGTTCTGCGAGTTTTCGCCCCAGATGATCAGCGGAACATTGAACTGCACTGCGGCACGTACCGGGATGGTGAAGATGCCGGCGTGTTCCGGCCAGGAGATATCGCCGACCTGGGTCAGGCCGATCCGGTTGAGCTTGGCCCGGATCAGGGGGTTGGGCGACATTTCGACGTAGTCCACGCCGAGCTGCTTGAGATTCTCGATGTTCTGGCGCCCGAGTTCGGAGAGGTCGCAGGTGGTGGCGGTGACGCACAGCGGGTTGAGGCCGAGCTGGAGCATGCGCACGACCTGATAGGTGCTGTCCTTGCCGCCGGAGACCGGAACGATGCAGTCCCAGTTGCTGCCGTCGCCGCGATATTTTTCGAGAACGCGCAGCAGCTCGGTCTTGCGCGCATCCCAATCGACTGCCGTGCGTTGTTCGTAGCTGCGGCAAGCGTTGCACACGCCTTCTTCGTCGAGGTGGAGATCCGGCTTGGTGTCGGGCATGACGCACCGGGTGCAGTATTTCAGCATGTCAGTCTCGCTTTTCCATGAGGAACCAGCTGATGTCGTCCTGGGGGAATTTCGGGTCGCGGTGATAGGCGAAGCCATAGTCGATGAGCTGCAGGTCGGCGTGGCGGTCGAGTAGTTCGCCGCAGAAATCGCGCTTGAACAGGCGGTCGCTGTGACCGCGATAGTTGATCGCCACCGGACTCGGGTTGTAGTACTCGCAGACCAGCAGGTAGCGGCCGGTGGCGCGATGCAGTGCGTCGTAGACTTGCGGCAGCCAGTCCGGGTTGATGTGGATGAGCACGCCCTTGATCAGCGCCAGATCCCAGGTGCGCTGTGGTGCGAAGTCGAGGATCGAGGTCTGATGGACGTTGGCGGCAGGAATCAGCTTGCCGAGTTCGGCTACAGCCTGCGGATTGATCTCGATGGCGTGCTGTTCCTGCTGTGGGTAGAGCAGTTGCAGGGCCTTGAGGTTCATGCCGATGTTGGCGCCGAACTCGATACAGCTCGCTAGCGAGCGGGTTCTGGCGAGCGCCTTGGCGAAGAAGTCGAGGTTGGCAGCCAGTAGTTTGTCGCCGGTGTTGCGCGCGAAGTATTCGCTACCGAATTCACCTGCCCAGAATGCTTCCTGCTCGGTTTTGTAGGCCATCAATCTTCCTTACTTTTTCGTGGTCGCCGGACTCAAGGTCTTTTGTTCGATGTGACGGTTGAGCGCAGCCCAGTCCGGATGTTCGGCAAGCAGCGCCAGAACGTCGGCCATCCCGAAGCATGGCTTGCGCGGGTACAGGGATTCAAGAATACGTCGCACCAATTCAAAATCCTCCGGCGTATCGACCGTCCAGCGATGCTGGCTGAGATCCGGCTGCATGCTCAGGGACTTGAGACGATAACGGCCGGGGCGCCAATAAATGAAGGGGGTAACGTGCTCGCGTTCGGCTTCTTCGGTCGCTTCGGCGTGCGCTTCGGCCAGCGCGCGTGCCGAGAAAACCTCGACGGCCATGCCGTAGGGCCAGGAAGGTTCGATCATGTTGGAAACGTAATCGCAGCCGCCCGCTTCTTCCCGATAGGCGCTGATGGTGCTGTCGATCAGCTGCGGGTCGATCAATGGGCAATCAGACGTTACCCGCACGACGGTGTCCGCAGCGAAGCGGTTGGCGGCTTCGAAATAACGCGAGAGAACGTCCTGCTCCGAGCCGCGCGTGCAGTCCACGCCTTCCGTTGCGCAGAAGTCGACAATCGGGTCGTCGGTGGCATTGGTCGTGGTGGCGATGACGATGCGGTCGGCCTGACTGACGCGGCGCAGTCGTTCGAGCTGGTAGGACAGCATCGGCCGGCTCAGGATGGGCAGAAGTACTTTGCCCGGCAGGCGCGTTGAAGTCATGCGCGCCTGAACGATGATTGCCGTGCTCATCGAGTCAGGAGTTTGAATAATTCGCTTGTCACGCGATCTTGTTGTGCCTGCGTGAAGTGGGCATAGAGCGGCAGGCTGAGCGTGTGGGCGTAGTAGGCCTCGGCGTTGGGAAACTGCCCGGGCCGGAAGCCGAGCCGGCGGTAGTAGGGTTGCAGGTGTACCGGGATGTAATGCACATTCACGCCGATGCCAGAAGCGTGCAGGCGGCAGTAAGCTTCGGTGCGGGAAATGCCCGAACGTTCTTCGTTCCAGCCAATGGTGTAGAGGTGCCAGGCAGAAGCGCAGTCAGGATCACGTTGCGGCAGTGTGAGGCCGCTGTCGGCAAGCAGGGTGTCGTAGCGATCAGCCAGTGCCGTGCGGTGAGCGATGAACTCGTCGATCCGTTGCATCTGCGAGAGGCCCAGTGCCGCCTGTATGTCGGTCATCCGGTAGTTCCAGCCCAGCTCAAGCATCTGATAGTGCCACGGCCCGTCGATTTCGCCTTCCATCAGTCCGGCTTCGCGCGTGATGCCGTGCGAGCGCAGGCGTGCCATGCGTGCGGCGAGCTGGTCGTTGCGGGTGACCGCCATGCCGCCTTCGCCGGTAGTAATGATCTTTACCGGATGAAAACTGAAAATGGTGACGTCGGCCCATTCGCCGCAGCCGATCGGCTGGCCACGATAGCGACCGCCGATGGCGTGCGAGGCGTCTTCGATGACGCGAAAGCCAAATTCATCGCTTAGCGAACGAATTTCGGCCATCGGACAGGCTTGGCCGGCAAAGGCGACGGGGATGACAATCTTTGGCAGTCGCCCCTTCTGCCGGGCTGCTTCGAGCTTTTTACACAGGGCGGAGAGATTGATGTTCCGTGTGTGCAGATCAATGTCCACGAAATCAACTTCGGCGCCGCAGAAGCGGGCACAGTTGGCGGAGGCGACGAACGTGTTGGGCACTGTCCACAAGAGGTCGTTCTGGCCGAGGTCCAGTGCCATACAGGCAATATGCAGTGCCGAGGTGGCGCTGTTTGTGGCCACGGCATGCGGTGCGCCGCAGTACTTCGCAACTGCCCGTTCGAAAGCGGGCCCGGCGGGGCCTTGGGTCAGCTGCTCCGAGCGCAGTATGTCGACGACTGCTTCGATGTCTGCTGCCGAGATGTCCTGCCGGCCATAGTTGATGTAGGGCTCAGACATGCAATTCCGTTGCCGAGAGACTGCGCAGCTCTTCCAGGGAGAGGAAGTGCGGGTTGTCGCCGCTGTTGTAGCGGAAGCCGAAAGCCACTCGCCGCCCCGGTGTGGCGCCGCTGGTCGCGCAGAAATCATCGATGTCCCATAGGGGGGTCGAAGGAAGAATTACGTAGTAGCCATCGAATTCGATGGTGTTCAGCGAGTCGGTGTCGGTGATCATTTCTTCGTGGAGCTTTTCGCCGGGCCGAATGCCGACCAGTTCGATACGACATTCTGGCGCCACGGCGCCGGCAACGTCCAGGATGCGGTACGAGGGGATTTTCGGTACAAAAAGCTCGCCACCCCGCATGCGCTGTAAGCAGTCGAGCACAAAGTCGACACCATTTTGCAGGGTGATCGAGAAGCGCGTCATGCGGTCGTCTGTTATGGGCAGAACGCCGGAAGACCGGCGTTGCAGGAAGAAGGGAAAAACCGAGCCGCGACTGCCTAGCACATTGCCGTAACGTACCACCGAGAAACGGACATCGCGGGCGCCACGGTGGTTATTGGCAGCAATGAATAGTTTGTCGGAACACAGTTTGGTCGCGCCGTAGAGATTGATCGGTGCGGCGGCCTTATCGGTACTGAGCGCAATGACTCGTTTTACGTTGGCGGCAAGGCAGGCGTCGATGACGTTCTGGCCGCCGATGACGTTTGTCTTGACCGCTTCGAACGGGTTGTATTCGGCGGCGGGCACCTGCTTGAGCGCTGCAGCGTGAACGACGATGTCGATGCCTTCCATGGCGCGTTCGAGGCGTTGCAGGTCGCGCACATCGCCGAGGAAGTAGCGCAGCGGTTGCTCCTTGTCGGCGAATGGCGCTTGGGTGGACATCTCGAACTGCTTGAGCTCGTCGCGGCTATACACCACGATTTTGTTGGGCTTGTAGCGTTCGAGCAGGGTTGCGATGAAGCGCTTGCCGAAGGAGCCGGTGCCCCCGGTGACAAGAATGTTGCTGCCGTCGAACATGTCTTAGCTCCTGGTGTCTGTCGTCACGGGGTGCGACTGGGTTGGCCGGCGACAACTACCCGGTTTTTTCCAGTCTGCTTGGCGGAATACATTGCTTCATCGGCACGTTTGATCACTGTATTCTGGGTGTCTTCAGCACGAAGATCGGTGACGCCTGCGCTGAAGGTGATGAGTTGTTTCTCGTTGTTATGCAGAAAAAAGCGCTTGGTTAACTCGCGCTGCAGGCGGGTTAGTGCCTTTTCCGACTCTTTGATCGGCGTATCAGGGAGCAGGATGATGAATTCCTCCCCCCCAAAACGCGCGACCGTATCCTGCGGGCGCATTGTTTCTTTAATGACGGTTGTCAGGTGGATCAGGGCCGCATCACCGGCATCGTGGCCCAGCGAATCATTAAGTTTCTTGAAGTTGTCAATGTCCAGCAGTGCCACGCAGAGCGCAGACTGGCGTCGTTGCGCGCGTGCCGCTTCTTTTTCAAAAGCTTCTTCGAGGCCGCGACGATTCAATGTGCCGGTCAGCTGGTCGTGGCGAACCAGGTTGCTGGCCTTGTCGAGTTCATCCTGCAATTCGTTGATGCGCTTGTCGGCTTCTTCAACGCGCAGTTTGGAGGTGCGCAAGTCGTCGCGCGAGCGCTGGGCGTTGATCTGGATGATGCGGGTTTCGCGCATGACTTCGGCGAGCACGTCTTCCAGTTGTGTGATGTCGTCGGCTTTGCTGATTTTCTCGGCGCAGACTTCGATCTTGTCGTGATAGTCCGACGTTGAATCAGCGAACTCAGCCAGGTGGTCGACGAAGCCGGCAAGCATGTTTTTCAGTGCTTCCCTGGCTTCATTGAGGCTATGTTTGAGCTGGCTTTGCTTGAAGATGACGTCTTTCAGCCGGTGTTCGGCATCGTCGATGGCGCGGATGCTTAATGGTTGAGAGACGATGTCGCGCAGGACGGTGATCTGCCCGTTCAGCCAGTGATCGTCGACGACCAGTTCGCCGACGTTCTCGATCAGCAGTTGGAGCAGATGGAGCAGGCCGGAACGTAGCTCGGCGCGATCCTCCGCGAGTAACTCAAGGCGAAAGGCGAAACGTTTGATGTTGGTGAGCAGGCTTTCAACGGCTTTCGGCGTGGCGGCACTGCGCACCGCAGCAGCCAGCGCCCGGGCTTCGGCGGCGAGGTCCGTTTCGTCGGTGAGTTGGGTGACAATGGCAACTTCGAGCGTATAGGCAAACAACTCCCGTAGTTCAGAGAGCAACTCACCGGCCCGGCCTGGCGTTACTGTGGCAGCAACTACGGAAGCCGCTGCGGGGTTGGGCTCGGATTCTGTTGCGCCTTCAATGTCATCAACGAGCGCAATATTATCGGAAGCCACGTTGTTGAGAGACCAGGATTTGATCAGGCTCTGGAGTCGCCCGAAAAGGAGTTCGCTGTTATTCGCTCCGCCGGCCAGCACGTGTTCGAGCGACTCGCGTTTACGCGCCGGTGTCAGGCCGGTCTGCTTGATTTCCCATTGCCGTACGAATTCGCCAATCAGCTCGCTCCAACCGAGTTCGGTTTCCTCGCTGTGCTCTTTGATGAATTCAACGAGCGTCTTGCGATAGTCTTCCCAGTTTTTTCCTTTTAGTGCTTGTTCGAGTTTGCGTGACAAGCCAAGCTGTATCGAAGTTTCTTTGGGTAGCGAGGTTAGCAGCGCCCGCAGCTCGTTCTCCGGAAAAATTTGCGTGGTCTTGTCGGTCGTGCCGGCAATCTCGTTGTAGATCGTACGGTAGTTTTCAGGTGACGGCTGCATACGCCTGGAAGCAAGCAATCGCAGTGTTTCGCGGGCAATTTCTGAGGGGTTCGAGAGGGTCGGCATGTTCCGCTTTTGTATAGTGGCTTTCCGGTGATTCTAATGGCTTGCGTTAGTCTGCGGAAGCCGGTTATCGACGGACCTGTACGAGCTAATGTCGGGATCGGCTATAATGCGCGCCGAAACTATCAGACGTGCCCCCGTAGCATGAAGGTCGTGCAGTTGATTTGTAATCATCAGGTCGTGGTTCGATTCCGCGCGGGGGCACCAAGTTTTGCGTTATTCCGATACGCGATACGCAGGCGCAACGTTCTGTTCTACGTTTCGTTTTTCTCCGCTTGCCCGTAACCGAGTCGCTTTGAAAGCGTTGCCGCTGCTTCTTTAATATTTCCTGCGAGCGGACTGTCCCATGCCATGTCGAACTGGCCGATGGTGCCCAGTGATGTGATGGCGGCAACCATACGGCCGGTATGGTCAAATACCGGAGCACTGAAGCCGTTGATTCCCGGTGTCAGGCTGCCGCCAGCCCGCGCGATGCCTTCGCCGCGAATTTCCTCAAGCAGCACCTCCAGATCACGCATTACTTTCGCTGATGTTGTTTCGTTGGCCTCTGCTGTTGCGCGTATTTCTGCATCGAGGAGCTTCTTCAAATAGGGTGAGCGGTAGAAGGCAGCAAATGCGCGCCCGGTTGCCGATGTGGTTAATGGCAGCACAACGCCGGTACGCAGCGTGACAGTGATCGGGCCACCAGCTTCTACCCAGCGGACGCAGGTGGCGCCGTGGTTGCCCCACATGGCCAGCGCAACCGTTTCTCCAATCCGTTCACATAAATCCTCAAGAACTGGCGCGGCCAGACGAACGGGGTCAATTCTTGCAAGACTGGCCAGACCAAGTTCAAGTGCAAATCCTCCCAGGTCGTAACGCCCACTGTTGGCGTCTTGTTCGACCAGCCCCATGCGCATGAAGCTGACCAGGTAGCGGTGTGCTTTTGCTGCCGGCATGCTGGCATTTTTGGCCAGGTCGCGTAGCATCATCGGTCTGCCGTGGGCCGCCAAAGCGCGCAGAAGCCTGGCGCCAACTTCGATCGACTGGATGCCTTGCTGTTGTTTTGTGATTTCGGTCATCATCTTTTCGTGTCTCAGGTTAATTCGCTGAATTGTGACTATTTGCTGCGCCCATTGTGCCTGTTGCTTAGTGAATCTGCATCATCGCCGTTACATGACTATAATCGCGGTTTGTTTTTTCTGCGCTAACTGGCGCGGTCTCGCATGAAAACAGGGAGAGAAAATGCGTTCGGTGCTTATTGCAAACCCCAAAGGCGGGGCTGGTAAAACAACGCTGGCTACGAACCTTACCGGCCATTTTGCCAATGCCGGAGAGAAAGTGACGCTGTGTGATCTTGATCGCCAGCAGTCTTCACTGCGCTGGATGGCGTTTCGCGACCCGGCGATGCCGCCGGTAAATGGCTATTTTGCCGGTAATCAGATGCTGATTAGTCTACCCAAAGAGCCGGATTGGGTGGTGCTTGACGCACCCGCCGGTCTTCAGGGCTATAAGCTAACCGACTATTTACGTCTGGTGGATAAGGTGATTATCCCGGTGGTGCCATCGGTGTTCGACATGGCAGCTACGGAGGATTTTCTTGCTTCCATTCGCCAGGAAATGCGAGGACGTCGCAATGTGGTCGGAATCGTAGCCATGCGCGTCGACCCGCGAACCCGCGCTGCTGCAATGCTTGAGGAGTTTCTCAAGCATTTTGATTTGCCGATACTCAGCTATATCCGGAACACGCAGAATTACGTAAATGTTGCAGCCAGCGGGCTTTCGGTATTCGACTCGCCACGCTCGCGTTATCGTCGTGATATCGAACAATGGGATCCGGTGTTGCAATGGCTGAAAGACTAGGCTATAGTTCGCCCCCTCGCAACACGGCAGGTCGCTGGAAACGGGGCAGCAAGCAAGTTTCACGCAAGTTGTGTTGACGGGGTGAAAGATAGTTTGCTATAGTTCGCCCCCTTGCAACACAGCAGGCCCGTCGGAAGCGACGTGCAGGCAAGTTTGAAAAAACAATGTGTTGACGAGGTGAGCTGCAGAATGTTAAAATTCTCGGCTTCACTAAACGGACGCGGGGTGGAGCAGTCTGGCAGCTCGTCGGGCTCATAACCCGAAGGTCACAGGTTCAAATCCTGTCCCCGCAACCAAGCAGTACGCTCTTTAAAAATTAGACAACCGATAGGTGTGGGTTCTTGGTCTTGATGAATCTGCTTAGGCAGATCGCAAAAAGATGAAGTAACTCGCACAGATGTAAAACTTCGGTGGTTTGGAGAAATCTGGATCATCGAGACGTCAAGCGAGAGTTTTAAAACAGGCAATTAAACTGAAGAGTTTGATCCTGGCTCAGATTGAACGCTGGCGGCATGCCTTACACATGCAAGTCGAACGGCAGCACGGGGGCAACCCTGGTGGCGAGTGGCGAACGGGTGAGTAATACATCGGAACGTGCCCTGAAGTGGGGGATAACGTAGCGAAAGTTACGCTAATACCGCATATTCTGTGAGCAGGAAAGCAGGGGATCGCAAGACCTTGCGCTTTAGGAGCGGCCGATGTCGGATTAGCTAGTTGGTGAGGTAAAGGCTCACCAAGGCGACGATCCGTAGCGGGTCTGAGAGGATGATCCGCCACACTGGGACTGAGACACGGCCCAGACTCCTACGGGAGGCAGCAGTGGGGAATTTTGGACAATGGGCGCAAGCCTGATCCAGCCATGCCGCGTGAGTGAAGAAGGCCTTCGGGTTGTAAAGCTCTTTCGGCGGGGAAGAAATCGCATCTCCTAATACGGGGTGTGGATGACGGTACCCGAATAAGAAGCACCGGCTAACTACGTGCCAGCAGCCGCGGTAATACGTAGGGTGCGAGCGTTAATCGGAATTACTGGGCGTAAAGCGTGCGCAGGCGGTTTTGTAAGACAGATGTGAAATCCCCGGGCTCAACCTGGGAACTGCATTTGAGACTGCAAGGCTAGAGTGTGGCAGAGGGGGGTAGAATTCCACGTGTAGCAGTGAAATGCGTAGAGATGTGGAGGAATACCGATGGCGAAGGCAGCCCCCTGGGCCAATACTGACGCTCATGCACGAAAGCGTGGGGAGCAAACAGGATTAGATACCCTGGTAGTCCACGCCCTAAACGATGTCAACTAGGTGTTGGAAGGGTTAAACCTTTTAGTGCCGCAGCTAACGCGTGAAGTTGACCGCCTGGGGAGTACGGCCGCAAGGCTAAAACTCAAAGGAATTGACGGGGACCCGCACAAGCGGTGGATGATGTGGATTAATTCGATGCAACGCGAAAAACCTTACCTACCCTTGACATGTCAGGAATCCCGGAGAGATTTGGGAGTGCTCGAAAGAGAACCTGAACACAGGTGCTGCATGGCTGTCGTCAGCTCGTGTCGTGAGATGTTGGGTTAAGTCCCGCAACGAGCGCAACCCTTGTCATTAATTGCCATCATTTAGTTGGGCACTTTAATGAAACTGCCGGTGACAAACCGGAGGAAGGTGGGGATGACGTCAAGTCCTCATGGCCCTTATGGGTAGGGCTTCACACGTCATACAATGGTCGGTCCAGAGGGTTGCCAACCCGCGAGGGGGAGCTAATCTCAGAAAGCCGATCGTAGTCCGGATTGGAGTCTGCAACTCGACTCCATGAAGTCGGAATCGCTAGTAATCGCGGATCAGCATGTCGCGGTGAATACGTTCCCGGGTCTTGTACACACCGCCCGTCACACCATGGGAGCGGGTTCTGCCAGAAGTAGTTAGCCTAACCGCAAGGAGGGCGATTACCACGGCAGGGTTCGTGACTGGGGTGAAGTCGTAACAAGGTAGCCGTAGGGGAACCTGCGGCTGGATCACCTCCTTTCTAGAGCGAATTAAGGTCAAGAACTCACAACCTATCGGTTGTCAAAAGCTGCACAGACGGAGGGTCTGTAGCTCAGTTGGTTAGAGCACCGTCTTGATAAGGCGGGGGTCGTTGGTTCGATTCCAACCAGACCCACCACGTTATCGGGAAAGATCAACGATTCAGGCAAGGCGCGAGGTGTCGCCGCATAGCAAGGCTATGCAAGATACCGAGTAACGAAGCATGGAGCGTTGAGAGGGGGATTAGCTCAGCTGGGAGAGCACCTGCTTTGCAAGCAGGGGGTCGACGGTTCGATCCCGTCATCCTCCACCAAAACTCCGGAACATCAGGCATCAGAACAAAGCGCTGCGCGCAACGCTTTGTTCTGACCACTTGGTCATAAGTCTGTACGCTCTTTAACAAAATGGAAGAAGGAAGTATCACTGATTAAACGCTGTCGGCATGAAGCGTGGAGAGGTCAGTGATACGGTTGTAATGCATCAATGACGGCTTCTTAACCTGGAAGTCGTCGCACAAATGAGTTGCCTGTAGCTTGAGATCTCGCAAGAGAGCTTAAGGTTATAGGATCAAGCGAATAAGTGCATGTGGTGGATGCCTTGGCGATTACAGGCGAAGAAGGACGTGCAAGCCTGCGAAAAGCTCTGGGGAGCTGGCAACGAAGCTTTGATCCAGAGATATCCGAATGGGGAAACCCACTCCGCAAGGAGTATCCCATCCTGAATACATAGGGGTGAGGAAGCGAACCCGGTGAACTGAAACATCTAAGTAGCCGGAGGAAAAGAAATCAACCGAGATTCCCAAAGTAGTGGCGAGCGAAATGGGATCAGCCTGCAAGTGATAATGACTGCGTTAGCGGAAGCTTCTGGAAAGTTGCGCCGTAGTGGGTGAAAGCCCCGTACGCGAAAACCCGGTCATGGTACTAAGCTTGCGAAAAGTAGGGCGGGGCACGAGAAACCTTGTCTGAACATGGGGGGACCATCCTCCAAGGCTAAATACTCGTAATCGACCGATAGTGAACCAGTACCGTGAGGGAAAGGCGAAAAGAACCCCGGGAGGGGAGTGAAATAGATCCTGAAACCGCATGCATACAAACAGTGGGAGCGGACTTGTTCCGTGACTGCGTACCTTTTGTATAATGGGTCAGCGACTTACGTTCAGTAGCGAGCTTAACCGAATAGGGGAGGCGTAGGGAAACCGAGTCTGATAAGGGCGATTAGTTGCTGGGCGTAGACCCGAAACCAAGTGATCTATCCATGGCCAGGATGAAGGTGCCGTAACAGGTACTGGAGGTCCGAACCCACTAATGTTGAAAAATTAGGGGATGAGCTGTGGATAGGGGTGAAAGGCTAAACAAACTTGGAAATAGCTGGTTCTCCCCGAAAACTATTTAGGTAGTGCCTCAAGTATCACCGACGGGGGTAGAGCACTGTTATGGCTAGGGGGTCATCGCGACTTACCAAACCATTGCAAACTCCGAATACCGTTGAGTGCGAGCTTGGGAGACAGACATCGGGTGCTAACGTCCGGTGTCGAGAGGGAAACAACCCAGACCGCCGATTAAGGTCCCCAAGACATAGTTAAGTGGGAAACGAGGTGGGAAGGCTCAGACAGCCAGGAGGTTGGCTTAGAAGCAGCCATCCTTTAAAGAAAGCGTAATAGCTCACTGGTCGAGTCGTCCTGCGCGGAAGATGTAACGGGGCTCAAACTATGCACCGAAATCGCGGATATGTAATTTATTACATATGGTAGGAGAGCGTTCTGTAGGCCGTTGAAGGTGTCTTGTAAAGGATGCTGGAGGTATCAGAAGTGCGAATGCTGACATGAGTAGCGATAAAGGGAGTGAAAAGCTCCCTCGCCGAAAGCCCAAGGTTTCCTGCGCAACGTTCATCGGCGCAGGGTGAGTCGGCCCCTAAGGCGAGGCTGAAAAGCGTAGTCGATGGGAAACAGGTTAATATTCCTGTACCTCTTTGTAATGCGATGGGGGGACGGAGAAGGTTAGGTCAGCCGGGTGTTGGACGTCCCGGTTCAAGCGTGTAGGGAGATCTTCTAGGCAAATCCGGAAGGTCAATCCTGAGGCGTGATAACGAGGACCCATTGGGTCTGAAGTGATTGATACCATGCTTCCAAGAAAAGCCTCTAAGCTTCAGTTACAAAGAGACCGTACCGCAAACCGACACAGGTGGGCAGGATGAGAATTCTAAGGCGCTTGAGAGAACTCAGGAGAAGGAACTCGGCAAATTAGCACCGTAACTTCGGGATAAGGTGCGCCCTGGTAGGTTGTAGCCCCTCGCGGGCGAAGGCCGAAAGGGTTGCAGTGAAATGGTGGCTGCGACTGTTTAATAAAAACACAGCACTCTGCAAACACGAAAGTGGACGTATAGGGTGTGACGCCTGCCCGGTGCCGGAAGGTTAAGTGATGGGGTGCAAGCTCTTGATCGAAGCCCCGGTAAACGGCGGCCGTAACTATAACGGTCCTAAGGTAGCGAAATTCCTTGTCGGGTAAGTTCCGACCTGCACGAATGGCGTAACGATGGCCACACTGTCTCCTCCTGAGACTCAGCGAAGTTGAAATGTTTGTGAAGATGCAATCTCCCCGCGGCAAGACGGAAAGACCCCATGAACCTTTACTGTAGCTTTGCATTGGACTTTGAACCGGTCTGTGTAGGATAGGTGGGAGGCTTTGAAGCCGGGACGCTAGTCTCGGTGGAGCCAACCTTGAAATACCACCCTGGTTTGTTTGAGGTTCTAACCATGGTCTGTGAATCCAGATCTGGGACCGTGCATGGTAGGCAGTTTGACTGGGGCGGTCTCCTCCCAAAGAGTAACGGAGGAGTACGAAGGTACGCTAGGTACGGTCGGACATCGTGCTAATAGTGCAATGGCATAAGCGTGCTTGACTGCGAGACCCACAAGTCGAGCAGGTACGAAAGTAGGTCATAGTGATCCGGTGGTTCTGTATGGAAGGGCCATCGCTCAACGGATAAAAGGTACTCTGGGGATAACAGGCTTATACCGCCCAAGAGTTCATATCGACGGCGGTGTTTGGCACCTCGATGTCGGCTCATCACATCCTGGGGCTGTAGCCGGTCCCAAGGGTATGGCTGTTCGCCATTTAAAGTGGTACGTGAGCTGGGTTTAAAACGTCGTGAGACAGTTTGGTCCCTATCTGCCGTGGGCGCTGGAAATTTGAAGGGACCTGCTCCTAGTACGAGAGGACCGGAGTGGACTAACCTCTGGTGTACCGGTTATGACGCCAGTCGTATTGCCGGGTAGCTAAGTTGGGAAGAGATAAACGCTGAAAGCATCTAAGCGTGAAACTCGCCTTGAGATGAGATTTCCCTGGGGACTTGATCCCCCTGAAGGGTCGTGGAAGACCACCACGTTGATAGGCCGGGTGTGGAAGCGCAGTAATGCGTTAAGCTAACCGGTACTAATTGCCCGTGAGGCTTGATCCTATAACCTTAAGCAGCAACTCTGTGCTTGATGCATTTACAACCAAACCAGTAATACCCAATCCTTCTTCTATTTTGCGCAGGCCGCGCCGTTCCATCTAACGCGACCTGCCTACAAGTTACGCTTGGCGGCCATAGCACTTTGGACCCACCCCTTCCCATCTCGAACAGGACCGTGAAACGAAGTCGCGCCGATGATAGTGCACTTACCGTGTGTGAAAGTAGGTCACCGCCAGGCTCCCCATTACAAAGCCCTCAACGCTACTCAGCGTCGAGGGCTTTGTGTCGTCTACTCTTCTCCAGTCGTGCCTCCTGCCGGCTTGTGGAAGTGTCAGGCAACCGCTACCCCGTTGGCCTCGACTGCAACAATCGCTTTGGCCTGATTGAAGTCATCGGCGTAGCCGCTGGCGTAGAGGCAGCAGGCGAGTTGGTTGGCGAGTGGTTGCGGCAGGGGTGAATGGCCGTCGAGCACCGCACGCATCCATTCGGCGGTGGTTTTGGCCTCGGCGTCCTCAGGTAATTGCGGCAGCGATTTGAGACTGTCGTGCTCAGCTTCAAACAGAATATCGCAGGCACCGTCATGCAGATGCTCGATGCGCGGGCGGCGTTTCGGATTGGCGAAGGGCTCGCCCTCCGTCGCACGAAACAGCAGTATGTGGCTACCGATCTGGCCGAATACTTCGCGCATCATATCCATGTAGGCGGGGTGCGTTGCGGCGGCCAGAATCAGCCCTTGCCCACGGAATGGGTCGAGCATTTTCACTAGGCTGTGCGCACTGTTGCGCAGCCCGAGAACGGCGCGCTTTGAGAGCAGTTCGGATAAGCCGCTGGCGATTGCTGAAAGCGGTACGAAGGCCAGCCGGCTCTCGTCGATTGCTTGTTGTGCGGCACTGGCGCTGGTGCAGGGGTGGATACCCAGTTCGCGAAAGATATGGCCGCTGGTTACCCGACCGTAGCCTTCAAGCAGGCCATGGACGAGTACCGGTACGCCAAAACGCTGCAGCAGCATGGCTAGCAGGGGTGTCAGATTGGGGCTCTTGCGCGCGCCGTTATAGCTGGGTATGACGATCGGCCGGATGCGGCCGGCCGGTGCGCGCAACGCGCTGACGCGCTCGCCGACTGCGGCGAGAAAGCCTACCATTTCATCGTTCGACTCACCCTTCATGCGCAGCGCAATGAGTATGGCGCCGAGTTCGAGATCAGAAACGCCGCCGTCAAGCATGGCACCGTAAAGTTGTCGTGCGTCATCGATCGATAGGTCGCGCGAGCCTTCAGCGCCACGGCCGATTTCCTTGATGTAGTGCGCAAAACTCATGAATATTTTTCTCCGGTTCAGGCGGCCTTGGCGGCCATGCGTTTGAGTTCAGGCAAGCAGGACCCGCAATAGGTTCCGCATTTCAATGTGTCCTGCAGGACAGCAAGCGAGATCCCCTGCTGCAAGGCGTTTTTTATCCGGGTTTCGCTGATGTCAGCGCATTTGCAGACTACCCGGCTTTTCGCCGGCAGCGCCGATGGCGGTGCACTTATCGGCGCCACGGCCCAGCGCGCAAGCCCGGAACCGGCATGGCTTTCATTGTCTGCCTCGGCAATCACCTGCTTGATCCAGCCCTGCGCCTGTACGTCGCCGGCGAGCCGCACACCGATCATTCTCCCATCGCGAGTCAGGGCGCGCTTGCTGATATTGCGCCGGGCATCGACGAAGACCGTTGCCCCGGCCTCGCCATCCAGCGCGAAGAGCGCATCAATCTGCTGCAGGCGCTCTTCGGGCAGAGGTCTCGCGCTGGCTGCGCGAAAAATCATCACGGGGGCATCGTGCCCGTTGAACGCGACACTGGCATATTCAAATTCCGACAGCAGACTTCGCGCCCGTGCCAGTAATTCCGCAGCCTCAAGTTGCCCGGCTTCGACACGCCGTATGACGACGAGTGGCCAAGGCAATTGCGCGGCTTCGATGGCGACTGCGGCATGCTTGAGTTCCGGCTGGAAGGAATAGGGATCGACGGCCGAAGGCGTCAGGGCATTGGCGCCGGCGCCGTTCATGAAACGGCTGCCCCAGTGCATCGGCAGCCAGGCCCGACCGCGCACGACGCCGCCACCGGTGGCGATCGGCAGCACGATGCTGCCGCGCCCGTTGCGCACGCGAACGAGATCGCCTTCTTCCAGGTTGCGATGGCGCATGTCGCAGGAATGCATGCGCAGCACCGGCTCATCGTCGGCGTTGAACAGACGCGGCACGGTCCCGGTGCGACTCATACCATGCCACTGGTCGCGGCTGCGCCCGGAAATCAGGCTGATCGGAAGCAATGCGTCGGGCGGCTCGGCCAGCGGCCGATGTTCGACCAGGACAAAGCGGGCGCGCCCGTTCTTTGTCGGATAAATGCCTTTATCATAGAGTCGACTGCGCCCTGCGCTAGCCCCCTCCGGATACGGCCACTGTTGCGGCCCGGCAGTTTCCAGCAAGTCATACGAGAGACCGGTGATGTCGAGATCGCGCCCACGTGTCGAAGCGCGGTGCTCGTTGAAAATCCCCTCCGGCGAATCGTAGGGGAATAGCGAGGCGGTCAGCGGCTGGCCGAGCTCGGCCCCCAGGCGACGTGCGAAATCGACGGCGATCTCCCAATCATGCCGGGTTTCACCGGGCTTGGCGACGGCGCTGCGCACACGCGTGATGCGCCGCTCGGAATTGGTTACTGTGCCTTCTTTTTCGCCCCAGCCGGTGGCAGGCAGCAGCAGGTCGGCAAATTCGGCGGTATCGGTATCGGCATAGTTTTCCTGGAGCACGATAAACTCGGCCTGATGCAGTGCAGCGCGCACTTCGGCCTGATCCGGCAGCGAGTGCGCCGGGTTGGTGCAGGCAATCCAGACCGCCTTGATCTCACCCGTTTTGAGCGCACGAAAAAGCTCAACCGCCGGCTTCCCCGGACGATGCGGCACAAAGGGAACGCCCCAGAAGCGCGCCATCTCGGCCCGATCTGCGGGGTTGGCGAGATCTCGATGCGCCGATAGCAGATTGGACAGCCCGCCGACTTCGCGACCACCCATGGCGTTCGGCTGGCCGGTCAGCGAGAAGGGACCGGCGCCGAGCTTGCCGATCTGCGCGGTAGCCAGGTGCAGATGGATCAGCGCCGCGTTGTTGTGCGTGCCGTGCGTTGATTGGTTAAGACCCTGGCAGTAGAACGAGAGCGATGCGCCGGCGCCGGCAAACCAGCGTGCGGCCTGCACGATCGATTCTGCGGGGATGTCGCAAATCTCTGCAGCCGCAGCTGCCGTACAACTCTCGACAGCGAGCGCAAGCGCCGGAAAGCCTTCGGTGTGAGCGGCAATGTATTCACGATTGATCAGCTCTTCGCGAATCATCACGTGCAGCAGGGCATTGAATAACGCTATGTCGGTACCCGGCTTGAGCGCCAGATGCAGGTCGGCAATTTCGGCGGTCTCGGAACGACGCGGGTCGATGACGATAATCTTGAGTTGCGGGTTGGCCGCTTTTGCCTGTTCGATGCGGCGAAAAATGATAGGGTGCGCCGCAGCCGGATTGGCGCCGGCGATCAGGATACATTCAGCGGCAGCGATGTCCTCGTAGCTGCAGGGCACGCTGTCGGCGCCAAGCGTCTGCTTGTAGCCGGCCACCGCCGACGACATGCACAGGCGCGAGTTGGTGTCGACGTTGTTGGTGCCGATCAGCCCTTTGGCCAGTTTGTTGAAGACGTAATAGTCTTCGGTGAGCAGCTGGCCGGAAATGTAAAAGGCGACCGAATCCGGGCCGTAAGCGCGGATGGTGTCGGCAAAACGGCGTGCGGCGGTATCCAGTGCATCATCCCAGCACACGCGCTGGCGCGCCGCGCCGCGTTCGCTGCGCATTTCCGGGTAGAGCAATCTGGATGCATGCCGCGTCGTCTGATGGAGGCTGGCACCCTTTGAGCAGAGCATGCCGAAGTTGGCCGGATGCTCCGGGTCACCGCGCACGCCAGTGATCCGGCTATTTTCGCTTTCGATAATGACGCCGCAGCCGGTACCGCAATAACAGCAGGTGGATTTTGTTTCGTGTTTCATGACATCGCTCCTGTCCCTGAAAGAGCAACAGCCATGCCACTCAATAAAATCAGCGGGTTAGATGCGGGAACGCGCTGCGCAATGTTCGAGGCGCCTCGCTTTGGTGCGTTAGCTTGCCCAAAAGCTTCGGGCTGGGGCGGTGCTATTTGATACGCTGCAACTTGGGGCGCCCGGTCGGAGAGGGCAGTTCGGGTGGTGGCGGGTCATCGCTTGAGGCGTGGTCTTCAACGAGCTTGGGTTCATCAACCGGTTCGTCCGTCCCGCTATCTGGTTCGAATGCCATTCCAGCCCCATTTTCGCGGGCGTAGATGGCGGATATATTACCAATTGGAACTGAAATCTCACGTGCCACACCGCCAAAACGTGCTTGAAAGGTAATCCCTTCATTGGCGATATTGAGGTGGCCGGTTGCGTCGTAGCCGATGTTGAGGACAATTTGCCCGTCACGCACGAACTCGCGCGGTACGTGTGTGTTCTGGTCGGCAACCACCGCGATGTATGGTGTGAATCCGTTGTCACAGCACCATTCGTGAATGGCACGAATCAGGTAGGGTTTGGTCGACGGCAGGTCCAAGATATTCCCCGTTTCAATTCCATAAGGCTGCAATGGCGCGTCCGGCCGCAGTCGGACGCGCCATTGCAGCGATGCCTACTTGCGCATCGCTTTCTCAGACGGTGTCAGCGCGTCAATGAACCCTTGACGGCTGAAAATACGTTCAGCGTACTTCATGAGCGACGCGGCCGATTTGGGCAGTTCGATCCCGTAGTGATCCAGACGCCAGAGAAGGGGGGCGATGGCCACATCGAGCATCGAGAAGTCCTCACCCAGCATGTGTTTCTGCTTGACGAAAACCGGCGCCATTTCGGTCAGTCGATCACGAATCTGCTGGCGTGATTTGTCCGCAGTCTTCTGGTTTTTTTCCAGCGCTTCGATGTAGGAAAAAACTTCACGCTCCATGGTGATCAGAAGCTGACGCGCCCGCGCCCGCATGATCGGGTCGGCCGGCATCAACTGCGGATGCGGGAAGCGCTCATCGATGTATTCATTGATGATGTTTGGCTCATACAGGATGAGATCACGCTCAACAAGGACCGGCACGCGACCGTAGGGGTTAATGATGGCGATGTCTTCGGGTTTGGCGAAGAGATCGACGTCAATTACCTGGAAATCCATGCCTTTTTCGTACAGGACGATACGGCAGCGGTGACTGAACGGGCAGGTGGTTCCCGAATAGAGATTCATCATGATCAATACCCTCAAAAACGAATCGGCATCGACTGCAATGGCGCTTTTGGCGCGCTTGCCGGCGATGCCGTGGCCTGAAAATCAGGCGCTGGTTCTGGTGTTACTTGATGTCTTTCCAGTATTCCTTCTTCAGCATGTAAGCGAAGACGAAGAGAACGCAGAGAAAGGCCAATACGCCGTAGCCAAGTTTGTTGCGGAAACCTGCGCCCGGCTCACTTATCCAGACCATGAAACCGACCAGATCAGCAATTTGCTTGTCATACTCCGCCGCAGTTATTTTCCCTGGTACAGCAAGCTCCAGCTTGTGCGACTCATGGTTCAGCGTTTGCTGGCCTTGAAGTTCCCACAGAATGTGCGGCATGCCGACATTTTCAAACACGGTGTTGTTCCAGCCGGTCGGGCGTTTGTCGTCGCGGTAGAACGAGCGCAGGTAGGTGTACAACCAGTCGGCGCCTGTGCCGTCTTCTGACGAGCGCGAGCGGGCGATCAGCGAGAGATCAGGTGGCGTTGCACCAAACCACTGCTTCTGCTCCGCCGGGCGCGCCGCAACGCGCATCGGCTCACCGATTTTGTCAGCGGTGAACATCAGGGTTTCTTTGACCTGCTGTTCGGTGAGGCCAAGTTCAGTCAAACGGTTGTAGCGAACGAAGCTTGCACCATGGCAGTTCAAACAGTAGTTAACAAAGGTCTTGGCACCGCTTTGCAGCGCAGCCTTGTCACCCTGAATATCAGGCGCCTTGTCCAGATGCAGCGCGGCGCCGCCAGCGAAGGCTGTGATCGGGGCAAACAGGAGCGCCAGCAGGAATTTCTTCATGTGGTTCGCTTTCATTTGAACGTCACCCTTTCCGGTTCGGGTTTGTACTTGTCGATCTTCGACCACCACGGCATGGTCAGGAAGTAGAGGAAGTAATACGCAGTCAGTATCTGGGTGACCGGAGCGCCAGGAATCACGCCAAAGAATGCATAGGACGGCGGCTTGGTGCCAAGGAATCCGAGAATGAAGAAAGAAATCACCCAGATAGTCAGCAGGGTCTTGTAAATCGGGCCACGATAGCGGATCGATTTGACTGGGCTACGATCAAGCCACGGCAGGAAGGCGAGAATGACAACGCCTGCACCCATCGCAACAACGCCCCAGAACTTGGCATCGATACCAAAAATCGGCCATACCATGGCGCGTAGCAGGGAGTAATACGGCGTGAAATACCAGACCGGCGCGATGTGCGGCGGGGTCTTTAGCGGATCGGCCGGGATGAAGTTGTTGTACTCGAGGAAGTAACCGCCGCCTTCGGGAGCGAAGAACACAATTATCGAGAACACCATCAGGAAGACTACGACGCCGACGATGTCCTTCACCGAGTAGTACGGGTGGAAAGGAATGCCGTCGAGCGGAATACCGTTGGCGTCCTTCTTCTTCTTGATCTCGACACCGTCCGGATTATTTGACCCGACTTCGTGCAGTGCCAGAATGTGCGCAGCGACAAGGCCAAGCAGAACGAGCGGCACGGCGATTACGTGGAAGGAGAAGAAGCGGTTCAACGTTGCATCGCCGACCACGAAGTCACCACGAATCCACAGCGAAAGCGGATCACCGATCAGCGGAATGGCCGAGAACAGGTTTACGATCACCTGCGCGCCCCAGAAGGACATTTGCCCCCAAGGCAGCAGATAACCCATGAACGCTTCAGCCATCAGGCACAGGAAAATCAGCGTGCCGAACACCCAGATCAGCTCGCGCGGTTTACGGTAAGAGCCGTACAGCATGCCGCGGAACATGTGCAGATAGACGACGACAAAAAATGCCGAGGCGCCAGTCGAGTGCATGTAGCGGATCAACCAGCCCCAGGAAACGTCGCGCATTATGTACTCGACGCTGGCAAAGGCCACCGGGATGCCGCTTGCATTAGCTGATGCGTCCGGCTTGTAGTGCATGGTCAGGAAGATGCCGGTCGCAATCTGGATAACCAGTACCAGCATGGCCAGCGAGCCGAAAAAATACCAGAAATTGAAGTTTTTCGGAGCGTAGTATTCGGACAGGTGGGCACGCCACATGGAAGTCGCCGGAAAGCGGGCGTCAAACCATTCGAGTGCCTTCCCTTGCAGGGAACCGTCAGACTTGTATTTTTCGTAGTTCGTATTGGACGCCATCGCTTACGCCTCCTTCTTGTCTAGGCCGATCAGGATGCGCGTATCGGTGAGATACGTATGCGGCGGCACTTCGAGGTTGTCCGGTGCAGGCATGCTCTTGTATACGCGACCGGCGAAATCAAACTTGGAGCCGTGACAAGGGCAGAGGAAGCCGCCCAGCCATTCAGCGCCCATGCCTTCTTCAGCACCTTTCTTGAATTTTGAGGACGGCGAGCAGCCAAGGTGCGTACAGATACCAACGGCAACCAGCACTTCCGGCTTGATCGAGCGCGTCTCGTTCTTGCAATAATCGGGCTGCATGGTTTTGTCAGATTTCGGATCAGCCACGGTATCAGAGAGGCTGGTCAGCGTTGCCAGCATTTCCTTGTTGCGATTGATGATCCATACAGGCTTGCCGCGCCACTCAACGGTCATCATCTGACCCGGTTCGAGATTTCCGATATCAACTTCAACCGGTGCTCCG
>JBIKLY010000182.1:0-2666 GCA_044359525.1 Rhodocyclaceae bacterium
AGTGCGTAAATGTTCTGCAACGATGCGGTCGAGTAGTTCTGCAAAGCGCCAAAGGCAGCGGTCGACAACAGAAAGAAAAGAAAACAAAGCCAGACTATCCCGCTACGCAAAAACCCGGTGGCTGGGCCGGCGCTCGCACCACCACTCACCCCCGCTATAGCCGCCGGCGTCACCTTCAAATAGTCGCGGCCAACATAAAGCGCCAACAGTGCAACAAGGCCCACCAGCGCCGCTGCAAAGCCCGCCATGCGCCAGCCAGCGAAGACTGCTACCGAGGTCATCAGGAAGGGCGCTGCCGCCCAGCCAAGATTGCCTGACAGGCCATGCACCGAAAAAGCGTGGCCAAGACGCGGCAGTGAAACACGGTGATTGAGCAGCGTGAAATCGGCTGGATGAAACACGCTATTGCCGGCACCCGCCAGTGCAGCCGCCAGCATCAGCATCGGGTAATTCCAGGCGATACCCAGCGCAATCCCCGACAGCACCAGCAGCAGCACGCCGGAAAACAATACCGGACGCGCACCAACGCGATCAACGACAAAGCCGGCCAGCGCCTGCCCTGTTCCGGAGACAACAAAAAAAACCGTCATCAGAAAACCGGCCTCAGTAAAACTGAGATCGAAATCCTGCATCAACCACGGGAAAAGCGGCGGAATCATCAAATGGAAGAAGTGAGAAACCGCGTGCGCGTAACCCACCAGCGCAATGACAGCGACTTCCCCGCGATTGCCGGTATTGGCGTTCATCAGACGACCTTTGCGGCTTCAATCCGGCATTGTAACTGTGGCCGCCAGCAAGGCGATTGTGCTGATTTGAACGGACATCTTGAAGCGCACCCTCTTTGACCTGCTGGAAACGCCATCAGGGGGCAAAGGAAAGGCTGGTGTGGGGATGGGCTCTTGAATACTGTACGGCAACTTGGCATAACGTTTCCGGCCGCAGTGATTCCGTCACCTGTGGCTCAACAACTCGGCAAATTCGCAACTGGCTGACTCAGTGATAAACTGAAGGCTCGATATAGTTGCCAGATCCGGAACACGAGGAATCAATGAGAAAAATCAGTAGGCAAGCAGCACGCAGCAAGGCTGTTGGCAACATTCTGGCCTCGCTGCGGATTGAGCAACTAACCCCTAGCGCAACAGTCATTCAGGGAATGAAGGCTTGTGTGGCAGGCGACGAAACCACGGGTAATGTGCTTGCCGGAATAATGCGTCAGCATGTCACGCTACGACGGGGTTGACCGCTACACTTACCCGGAATCGGAGGTGTTGCGCAACAAGGCAGACATCCAGGAGCAGGATGCCTTGGATGCTTTTGAGGCCGATGCGACCGCCGTGCGGATGCTCGAACTTCTGGATCACCCGATCCAAGGGGTTTTTGACCTGACCCACCTGCAAGCCATTCACCATCATTTGTTTCAGGATATTTACGAATGGGCGGGAGATCTGCGCACCGTCGATATCAGCAAAGGCAACAGCCGTTTCGCAAACTACGCAATGATCGAGAGCTATCTGGGGAAGGCGTTGCATCAATTACCCGCTGAGCATTTCCTGCTCGGCCTTCCGCCGAACATTTTCGTTGCACGCTTGGCTCACTACATGTCTGAAATCAACGCTGCTCACCCGTTTCGGGAAGGCAACGGGCGGGCGCAACGTGTATTTCTTTTTCAGCTCGCAGAGCAAGCCGGCTACTTTATTGGTTTTGAAGACGCAAGCCGTGACGAAATGTACACGGCCATGATTGCCAGTTTTCATGGCAACGCAAAACCATTGACCGATCTTCTTGATCGCATAACTGCCATCATCGATCCAGAATAGGCGATGAGGCGGGGTCAGTTACGGCGCAACCGTGCAGTCTGAACATGGATGCCGCGTGTTCCAGGCGCATCAGGTGTTGAATGTCTTGGCCGGCATTGATGCCGCGCTTGAGAGCGATCACGCCAGTGGCTATAGCGGGCACAATGCCGAGCCGGTAGCGAACTGGCGGTTTTGAACGGACATCGACAAAGGCAGCACAAAGAAGAGGAAAAATGGACTACCGTTTTCACCCCTTCACAAAACTCATCACCCCACCCTCGCAAGCGACACGGATCGTATCCTTGGCACCAAAGCGGCCTTCGAGAATTGCCTTGGCCAGCGGGTTCTCGAGTTGTGACTGGATCGCCCGCTTCAACGGCCGCGCGCCGAATACCGGATCGAAGCCGGCGGCGGCGACTTCGGCCAGCGCACTATCGGCCACTTCCAGCTTCATTTCGAGCTGTGCCAGACGCTTCTCCAGATAACCCATCTGAATCTTGGCAATCGACTTGATGTGCTTCTCATCGAGCGCGTGGAAGACGACGACCTCGTCAATCCGGTTGAGGAACTCCGGCCGGAAGTAGGACTTGACCTCGCCCATCACCGCCAGCTTGATCACCTGATAGTCGTCACCCGACATCTGCTGGATCATCTGCGAGCCAAGGTTCGACGTCATGACGATCACCGTGTTCTTGAAATCGACGGTACGCCCCTGCCCGTCGGTCATCCGACCGTCATCGAGCACCTGCAGCAGCACGTTGAAGACATCCGGATGCGCTTTCTCCACCTCGTCGAGCAGGATCACCGAATACGGCTTACGGCGCACGGCTTCGGTCAGATGGCCGCCCTCTTCGTAACCGACATAGCCCG
>JBIKLY010000183.1:0-2645 GCA_044359525.1 Rhodocyclaceae bacterium
AGAGAAAACCTTTAAAACAAATGGTTTTCTCTGCGTCACCTCTGCGTTACCTCTGCGTCTCTGCGGTAAGCTTTTAATTTTTCACCACCTCAGGAAAGCAGCCGGGGCCGGAACTGGAACGACGTGGTGGAAATGGGCAGGCCGAAGCTGCGCAACTGGCCGGCGCGGGTGATGACGGCGGCGCCTTCGAGCAGGTTCAGGGCGATCTGCACCACCGAGCGGTTCTTCGGCTCGGCGAGGAAGGAACCCGCCGCCCAGCGGTTGAAGGCGCCCATCGCCGGCCCGGACCAGATCTGGTAATCGGCGCGCCGCGAGGCTTCGCCGTCAATCGCCCACTTGCTGGCCTTGCCGAGATACCAGCGGAAGACGAGCGCCATGCGGTGCTTGGGATCGGCCTCGGCGCGCGCGACTTCGGCCGCGTCGCGCTTCTGCCAGAAACCCCGGGTTTCGGCCCAGATTTCGTCGAAGGTGGCGTGCAGTACGTCGCGCTCCAGCTTGGTTTTCAGCTCGAGGGGAATCGCTTCGAGCGAGGCGTTCGAGTGCCAGGCTTCGTACAGCTTCGACGAGCGCACGCCGAACATCGTGCCGCGCTTGAGCACCTGCACATTGACGCCAAGCTCGAACATGTCGGCGGCTGGCGCCATGATCACGTCGGCGACATCGGCCTCGGCGAGCATCGCCTTGCCGGCGTCCGACAGACCTGCTTCGACGGCGGCCTGATTGACCGAGCCGGTGACCACGTAAGCAGCACCCATCGCAAAGGCGGCGGCCAGCGAACCCGGCGTGCCCAGCCCGCCCGCCGCGCCGACACGAATCGGACGGTCATAGCCATGCTGCAGCACCAGCTCGTCGCGCAAGGCCATGATCGTCGGAAACAGCGCGACCAGCAGTTGATTGTCGGTGTGGCCGCCGCTATCGGCTTCGACCGTGATGTCCTCGGCAACCGGGACTTTCGCGGCCAGATCGGCCTCGCTCTGGGTCAGCAGATTCTGCGCGACCAGCGCGCGCAGCATGTCGGCCGGCGCCGGCGACATGAAGCGGATCGCCACTTCACGGCGGGAAATCTTGGCAAAGATGCGGTGCTTGCGGACAATGCGGCCGTTGGCGTCAAGGTGCAGGCCCGCCGCCGCGCAGCGCACGATGGCCGGGGTCAGCCCCATGAAGGCCGATGCCGAGATGATTGGCACGCCTTTGCGAATCAACAGATCGGCGACGCGGTTTTCAAGCGCCGCTTCGTTCGGCGAGTGGATCAGATTGACGCCCCACGGCAAGCGACTGCCCAGTTTTGCAACCAGCTCATCGACGGCTTCTTCGACACGCGGATAACCCAGCCCGCCGGCGCCGAAAAAGCCAACCATGCCGGCCTCGGCCATGGCGATGCACATGCGCGTCGTGGTGATGCCGTTGGCCATCTCGCCGGCCACATACGGGAAGCGCACGCCATGCACCTCGCAGAACGAGCGGTCGCCCAGCCATTCCGGGTAGATCGCCGGCAGCGTCGCGAGCAGCGGCGAATCACCGTGCGCCGCACTCGTCGTCACCGCACCACCTGCCGCCAGGCCGATACGCGCCCGCTCGGCGTCGCGCACAACATGCACCGGCTCGCGGATCTGTGCCAGCAACAGCGCCAGTTCGGATGTCTCGAAAACAGGAGGCCGGGAGCCAGGCCGCCAATGCCCCACAGGGGATAACTCGGAGTGCGTCACGATTCACCTACGGGGGAATAAACAACATGGCACGAAACAGCGACAGACGCGCGAAACAGGGGCTTCTGCAGGCAGGGATCGCACAGTATAGCAAATAAAATACAGCTGTCTATACACCTGCGCACTAATTTGTCGGTTATGATCAGCGACTCTTTTTTGAGAAGTTCAATGAGCGATACCCCCCCTTCTGTTCAGCCGGGTTTGCCGGGGCGCAAGCCGGTCATCTCCCGCGAGGACATCGTCGCTGCGGCGCTGAAATTGCTGGGCCCGACGCGCAGCGTGTCGACGCTCAGCCTGCGCGAAGTGGCGCGCGAGGCCGGCATTGCGCCCAACAGTTTTTATCGTCACTTCCACGATATGGACGAACTGACCGTGGCGCTCATTGAGCTGGCCGGGCAATCGCTCCGGCAGATCATCGGCGAAGCGCGCCAACGTGCCACCTCGGAGCAAAGCGTGGTTCAGGGCTGTACCGATGCCTTCATGGAACAACTGCGTGCCGACGACCGTCTGCTGCACATTTTGCTGCGCGAGGGAACGGTCGGCTCCGACGCCTTCAAACAAGCTGTCGAACGACAGCTGAACTTCTTCGAAGACGAACTCCGGCTGGATCTGATGCGTCTGGCCCGGCGCAAAAAAACAAGCCTGTTCGAACCTGCACTGACCGCCAAAGCAGTGACCCGGCTGGTTTTTGCCATGGGCGCCACGGCGCTCGACCTGCCGGAAGACCGGCATCCGGAATTGAACCGGCAGATCGTCCTGATGGTTCGCATGATCATTGTCGGCACCCAGGCAATGGGCGCAGCCAAAACAACGTACTCATGAGTAAAGGTTTTTGCTGTATCGGGCTATTCAACCCGAAGTCGCCGGAGAACGTCGGCTCGGTGCTGCGTGCGGCTGGCTGTTATGGCGTCAATACGGTGTTCTATACCGGCGTGCGTT
>JBIKLY010000028.1:0-33344 GCA_044359525.1 Rhodocyclaceae bacterium
CATTGACACCAGAACGCTCAAGGAAGTGAAGCGCATCCCGGCGAAGAAGCCGGTCGGCAAGTACAACGTCTGGAACAAGATCACGCGCTCCGAAGGTACCTCTCACTAGCCGTCAGTAATCTTGAAAGACAAGAGCAATGCGAACCACCAAGGCACCAAGATCACCAAGTTGCACCAAGAAAATCAAGGTGTTAGCACAGAGGGGTTTTTATCTTGGTGAAACTTGGTGTACTCCGTGTCTTGGTGGTTCGCTTTTTCTCGTTGGCTGAATACGGTACGCAAGCCCTGATGGCGCGCATTGTCCTGCTCAACAAGCCGTACGGCTTTGTCAGCCAGTTTACGCCGGCGGGACGCTGGCGTGGGCTGGCTGAGTTGTTGTCAGTGCCCGGTTTTCAGGTTGCCGGCCGGCTTGATGCTGACAGCGAGGGTCTGCTGCTGCTCACCGACGACGGTGGCCTGCAGGCGAAGATCGCCGAGCCGCGCCACAAGCTGCCGAAAACCTACTGGGTGCAGGTCGAAGGCGAGCCGACCGACGAGGCGCTTGATCAGCTGCGGCGCGGTGTGCGCTATGCCGATTTCACGACCAAAGCCGCTCGTGTCCGGCGCATTGACGATCCGGGTCTGTGGCCGCGCGATCCGCCGATCCGCTTTCGCAAGTCGCTGCCGACGTCGTGGCTTGAAATCCAGATCAGCGAAGGCAAGAATCGTCAGATCAGGCGGATGACGGCGCATGTCGGCTATCCAACCCTGCGTCTGATTCGCTATGCTATCGGCTCGCTGACCCTCGATGGCCTCGCTCCCGGCGAGTCGCGTGTGCTGAGCGGGAGCTATGCCGACCTGGCGCCGGAAGCGGCAGAAGAAAAAACCGTTGTTCAACGAGATAAAAGGAATCGAAGATGAACAAGCTTCTGTTACTGCTCACCGCCGCTTTCTTTTCCCTGAGCGCGGCTGCAGCGATACCGAAAGCCGCCGAAAACGAGTCTGCACCGGTGACCTCCGGTGCCGATGCGCCAAAGCCGAAGAAAGACAAGGCACGGCACGCCAATCCGCCGGAGAAGAAGTCCGTCAAGAAAGCGAAGAAGTCAAAAACGGCACATCGTTGATGCCAGTCGTAGATCGGGTTAGCGTAGCGTAACCCGACATCTGCCTTGGCGGGCGCACGAGTCGGGTTACGCGATAAAGCCGCTAACCCGACCTACGGGGTAGCATCTGAGCCTTGGCAAGCGGGAAGTTCTTGGTCGGAGTTTCCAATCGTTATTTTGCAAGCGTTCGCAGCGCATGGAGCACCTGATGTACAAACTGATTCACCGCTTTCTTGTTGTTGTCGCGCTGTTCATGACCGGACAGGCCATCGCCGACATGCCGCGCATGGAATTGACCGCCGGCTTCCATCGTATCGAAGCCGAAGTCGCCGCCGATCAGGCCAACCGCATGCAGGGTCTGATGCAGCGGCGGGCAATGGGGGCCAATCAGGGCATGCTGTTTGTTTTTCCGCAGGCGGCGCGGCACTGCATGTGGATGCGCAACACCTTGCTGCCGCTGTCGGTGGCCTTTCTTGATGAGGAAGGCCGCATCCTGAACATCGAAGACATGCAGCCGCAGACCGAAAACAACCATTGCGCCGCCCGCGAGGCGCGCTTCGCGCTGGAAATGAACATCGGCTGGTTTGCCGGCAAGGGCATCAAGTCCGGCGCGCGCATTGGCGGCATCGAGCGCGCCCCGCGTCCGCAATAACTGCGGTCGATACATTCCCGCATGAGGATTTTTTCAAGGGGCAGCGCCTGGCGCACCGCGCTGCCGCACACCGCCGACAACCGGGCCTACCTCCCGTGGTTGCGCGATGGCGGCTCGCTGACCGCAAGGATTCAGGCGCAGGGGCGTTTCGCCGTGCGCCTGTTGCGCCAGGAGAAGGCGCTGCCGACGCGCGACGAGGCGGCAGCACTCGGCATCAATGCCGGCACGCTGGCCTGGGTGCGTGAAGTGGCGCTGCTGTGCGATGGCGAGGTTGTGGCTTTTGCCCACACCGTCTTGCCCTGCCGGCCGCGCGGGCCGCTGACGCGCTGGCTGGCGCGTCTCGGTAGCCGCTCGCTCGGCTCGCTGCTGTTCTCGCATGCTGGCTTTGCGCGCGGCAAGTTCAATTTCCGGCGCCTCGATGCACGCCATCCCTTGTTTCAGCCAGCCTGCGAAGTGATCGGCGGCGCGCCACAAGCGCTCTGGGCGCGTCGTTCGCTGTTTCGTTTCGGGCCGCAGTTGGTGCTGGTGACCGAGGTGTATTCGGCGGCTTTGTGCGGCGCAAAAATACGGTAGCACTTTTGGTATACCGATACTGAACGTCTCTGTCTGCTTTTTGGCTGTTGTTGAGTTCTCGAATAGGCTCAGCTGTTTTCCTTTGGGTGGCGGTACATGGATCCCCGAAAAAAGATTCGACTCGTGCTGATCAGATCGGTATAATTCGGTTTGTGCATTGCAGCAATGTTGTTTTTGCTGCGCACAACGAGCATCGCGAACCTGGCCGCTTTTATGGCCACACTGCCAAAGCCCTCCTGCCTTCAGGTGTCGATTTTCTGATCACCGCACTGGCACAAAGCTTTTGTGCCGAATAGTGCTTAACTCCTCAGAGTTACTCTCAGCTATTTCGTTGGTTGGCGTTGTATTTTTTTGCGCCCGTGCGCCGAACGCATTTTTGCTTTCGGCTGCGTGACGCTGTTCCATTCGAAAGAGAAACATGACTTTTGCAGAAATTGGTCTTCACGAAGCACTCCTCAAAGCACTTACCGATTCAGGCTACACCGAACCGACGCCGGTCCAGGCGCAAGCCATTCCCGCTGCCATCGAAGGGCGCGACCTGATGGTTTCGTCGCAAACCGGCTCCGGCAAAACCGCGGCTTTCATGCTGCCGGCACTGCACAAATTCGCTTCGCAGGAACGTCCTGCCTTCGTTCCAGGGGCCGGCCGTACGCCGAACCAGGAACGTCAGTCGGCGCGCTCGCGTGGCGGTGACCGTCCGCGCTTCCAGCCGGCACAGCCGAAGATGCTGGTCCTCACGCCGACCCGCGAACTCGCCCTGCAGGTTACTGCGGCGACCGACAAGTACGCTGCTGATATCCGCCGCCTCAAGGCCGTCGCGATTCTCGGCGGCATGCCTTACCCGAAACAGATGGAACTCCTCGGCCGCAATCCGGAAATCATCGTTGCCACGCCGGGTCGTCTGATTGACCACATGGAGTCGGGCAAGATCGACTTCTCGATGCTGCAGGTGCTCGTCCTTGACGAAGCCGACCGCATGCTCGACATGGGTTTCATCGACGACATCGAAAAGATCGTTGCCGCGACGCCGGCTGCGCGTCAGACCATGCTCTTCTCGGCGACGCTCGACGGCATGGTTGGCCAGATGGCCCGCCGCATGACGCGCGATGCGCTGCTCATCCAGGTCGATGCCTCTTCGGCCAAGCACGACAACATCGAACAGCGCATGCACTTCGTCGACGACCTGTCGCACAAGAACCGCCTGCTCGACCACCTGTTGCGCGATGTCACGATTGACCAGGCCGTCGTGTTCACCGCCACCAAGCGCGATGCCGACACCATTACCGATCGCCTGAACATCGCCGGCTTCAACGCCGCTGCGCTGCACGGCGACATGCATCAGGGCGCGCGTAACCGCACGCTCACCGCGCTGCGTCGCGGCGAAGTGCGCATCCTCGTTGCTACCGACGTCGCCGCGCGCGGTATCGACGTACCGACCATCACGCACGTGTTCAACTACGATCTGCCGAAGTTCGCCGAGGACTACGTGCACCGCATCGGCCGTACCGGTCGTGCCGGTCGCAATGGCCTGGCGATTTCGCTGGTCAATCACGCCGAACAGTTCAACGTGAAGAAGATCGAGCGCTTCACCAAGCAGATGATTCCGGTTGAAGTCGTTGCCGGCCATGAGCCGACGCGTCGCGCACCGACCGGTCCTGGTCGTCCGACCGGCAAGCCGGCGGGTCGCTCAGGTGGCTGGAAGGGTGGCGAGAGCCGCAACTACGGCAAGCCGGCCGGCGCGCGTAGCGAAGGCCACTTCAGCAAGCCGGGTGCGCCGCGTCATGAAGGTGCACGCGCACCGCACGGCAATGGCCCGAAGCCGGCTTACGCTGGTGCCGCCAACGGTAATCGCCGGACGTTTGCCGATCGCTAGTCGGTACTTGTCGTCTTGAGAAGAAGCCCGCCGCGTGCGGGCTTTTTTTCGCAATTGCAGTAAGAATGCCGGTGTCGATCCCGAGTGGCGGTCTGCGTACTGCCCATCGATACGGAACACTTTTAAACCCGGGCAACTCCGTGTCCGGGTGGCTGATTGACCAAGGGAGTTCTGAGCATGGAGTTTGCAAGTCGCACTCGTTTTACTCGTCGGCAGTTTCTTGCCACGGCGGGCGCCATTGGCGCGACCGCAACGGCTTCGGCACTGGCGCAGCCCGCCAGTCCGCTACCATTTCTGATCACCACGCAGGGCGATGCACTGATGCCCAAGCCGGCCGGCAAACGCGTTGTCGTTTGCGGTGGCGGCTGGGGTGGCGTCACTGCGGCCAAGCATTTGAAGAGGAATGATCCGACGCTTGAAGTCGTGCTGCTCGAACGCAACCCGGTTTTCTTCTCGTGCCCGATGAGCAACAAGTGGCTGATCGAAGTGGTCGATACCAGCTACCTGACTTTCAGCTATCTCAAGGTCGCGCAGAAATACGATTACCGCTTTATCCAGACCGAAGTGGTCGCCTTCGAGCGCGACAAAAAACGCGTCATCACGGCGCAGGGTTATGTCGATTACGACTACCTGATCGTCGGTGCCGGCATCCGCTATAACTACGAGAGCTGGTTCGGCAACGACCGCAAGGCCGCCGACTATACGCGCGCGCATTTCCCTGCAGCCTACATCCCCAATTCCGAACACTTCATCCTCAAGGAGGGGATCCGGAATTTCAAGGGCGGCGATCTGGTGATGACCCTGCCGCCACCGCCGCACCGCTGCCCGCCTTCGCCGTACGAGCGGGCCTGTCTGATCGCCGGTCTGTTCAAACAGAATAACGTCAAGGGCAAGGTCATCATCCTTGATCCGAAAGACAGCCCGAAGCCGATCACCGAAGGCTTTCAGGAAGCCTTTGCGACGCTTTACAAGGACCAGATTACCTACGTGCCGAAAGCGGTGATCAAGGAAGTCGACCCGTTCAACAAGCGCATCAAGACCAGCGCCGGTGATTTCAGTTTCGACCACAGCATCCTGATGGCTCCGCACCAGGCCGGCGACATGGCGTGGAAAGTCGGTGCCATCGGTCGCAACGCCGAAGGCAAACTGACCGGCTGGGCTGCCGTCGATCCGGTCTTCCTTAACCTGAAGGACGACAAGGACGTGTACGTGATCGGCGATGCGGTTGGCGTCGTCTCACCGCAATTCAACTTTTACCCGAAGGCCGGGCATGTGGCCAACGCGCACGGCAGGATCGTCGCCCGCTACATTGCCGACCGCGTGGCCGGCAAGGAACCGAAGGGCGCGTTGCCCGACAACCTGTGCTTCATGATGGTCAATGCCGCGCCGCGCGAGGATGTGGCGGTGCGCTTCCGCTATCACCTGAACGACCAGGGGGTGATCGTCCAGGAGCAGATCGACGACAATCTGCGCCGCGAGGAACTGGTCAGCGAAGACTTCCAGTGGGCCGGGCGGATGTACGAGGACATGTTCGCCTGAAACGTGGCGGGCTGATGGTGTCTGAGCAGCCCGCAGCAAGCGGGTTGTTTTTTGCAGCGTGTGCCAGAGGGTTGGTGGTGCGAAGTGTTTAACTGGGGATGTCGTTTATTCGGACTTGAGTTTTCGGAAACAATTTCATATTATTAAAAACATGAAATCAAATGATGCCGTTAACGCACTTGCCGCCCTTGCTCAGGAGAGCCGTCTTTCCGTCTTTCGCCTGCTGGTGCATAGCGCACCCGACGGCCTGACCGCCGGTCTGATCGCCGAGCAGCTCGAGATTCCAACGCCGACACTCTCCTTTCATCTGAAAACTCTGGCGCAGGCCGGGTTGGTCAGTACAGAGCAGGAGGGGCGCTTTGTGCGCTACCGCGCACAGATTGATGGCATCAATGCCTTAGTCTCTTTTCTCACCGATGACTGTTGCGGCGGGCATCCAGAACGTTGTTCTCCGAAGGTAAAGCAATGAACGCAGCTATTTCTCCCCCGATTCATATTCTGGTTTTGTGCACGGGTAATTCCGCGCGCTCGATTCTCGGTGAGGCCTTGTTCAATCACCTCGGTCAAGGCCGTGTGCGGGCGTTCTCGGCGGGCAGCCAGCCTTCCGGAAAAGTGAACCCGGTGGCGCTGGAAACGCTGGAACGGCATGGCGTGCCGCTGCCTGATGGTGGCCTGCCGCGCAGCAAGTCGTGGGACGAATTCGCCGCACCCGGTGCGCCGCAGCTCGACTACATCTTCACCGTTTGCGCCAGTGCGGCGGGCGAGGCGTGCCCGATCTGGCCAGGGCATCCGGCCACCGCGCATTGGGGCATAGCCGATCCGGCGCATGTCGAGCCGCTCAAGGCGCGCCGCGCCGCGTTCGAAACCGCCTATATACAGCTGGAGCGGCGCATCCACGGCTTTCTCGCGCTGCCGCTCGAGTCGATGACGCATGCCGACGTTCAGCTCGCCTCCCAGCTTATTCATGAGGCGTGCAGCCAATGAGCATGCCTGCGCCCGGTGGCAGCAACTTGTCGCCAGTAATATTTCAACTTTCGATGGAGATTCAAAATGGCCAGCATTCAGATTTTTGATCCAGCCCTGTGCTGCAGCACCGGTGTTTGCGGGGTGGATGTCGATCAGCAACTGGTGAGCTTTTCTGCTGATGTGGACTGGGCAAAACAGAACGGTGCGCAGATCGAACGTTTCAATCTGGCACAACAGCCGATGGCTTTTGCCGAAAGCGCCGTGGTGAAGAAATTTCTTCAAATCTCCGGCGCCGAAGCGCTGCCGCTGATCCTGGTCGACGGTGAAGTTGCTTTGGCTGGACGCTATCCCAATCGCGGCGAGCTCACCCGCTGGGCCGGCATCGGCGCAGCTGCTGACGAAAGCCAAGCGGCCACCGGCTGTTGCAGCGGCAGCCGCTGCTGCTAAGCCGGGAAACACGCTCATGAAATTCCTCGAACAGCCGCCGCGCTTTCTCTTCTTTACCGGCAAGGGCGGCGTCGGCAAGACGTCAATCGCCTGTGCCACGGCCATCCAGCTGGCCGAAGGCGGCAAGCGCGTGCTGCTGGTCAGCACCGATCCCGCCTCCAACGTCGGCCAGGTGTTCGGCGTGACGATCGGCAATCGTATTGTCGCGATCGCCGCCGTGCCGCGCCTGTCGGCGCTGGAAATCGACCCGCAGGCGGCGGCGCAGGCCTACCGTGACCGCATCGTCGGGCCGGTGCGCGGCGTCCTGCCCGATGCCGTGGTCAAAAGCATCGAGGAGCAGCTTTCCGGTGCGTGCACCACCGAAATCGCGGCCTTCGACGAGTTCACCGCGCTACTCACCGATTCGGCGCTGACTGCCGATTTCGAGCACATCATTTTCGACACCGCGCCGACCGGACACACCATCCGCCTCCTGCAATTGCCGGGCGCCTGGAGCGGCTTTCTTGAAGAAGGCAAAGGCGACGCCTCCTGTCTCGGCCCGCTGGCCGGGCTGGAAAAGCAGCGCACGCAATACAAGGCCGCGGTCGAGGCGCTGGCCGACAGCCGGCGCACCCGGCTGGTTCTGGTTGCCCGCGCGCAGCAGGCCACTTTGCGCGAAGTGGCACGCACCCACGAAGAGCTCGCCGATATTGGCCTGGCGCAGCAGTATCTGGTGATCAATGGCGTTCTGCCGGCTGCAGCAATCGCTGGCGACCCGCTGGCGGCGGCCATTCACGCGCGCGAGCAGGTCGCGCTGGACAACATTCCCGAAGTGCTCAGGGCGCTGCCGCGCGATCAGGTCGCGCTCAAGTCGTTCAACCTGGTCGGCCTGGCGGCGCTGCATCAATTGCTGACGTCGGCAGATGAGGCCACGCCGGCGCCTGCTGAAAAGCAGGTCACGCTGGTCGCGCCGAGCCTTTCGAGCCTGGTCGATGAGATCGCCGAGGACGGCCACGGCCTGATCATGCTGATGGGCAAGGGCGGCGTCGGCAAGACAACGCTGGCGGCCGCTTTGGCGGTTGAACTGGCGAGTCGCGGCTACCCGGTGCATCTGACCACTTCCGATCCGGCCGGTCGCCTGTCCGAAACGCTCGATGGCGCACTCGACAATCTGAGCGTCAGCCGCATTGACCCGCACAGCGAAACCGAGCGTTATCGCCAGCACGTGCTCGACAGCAAAGGCGCTTCGCTCGACGCGCAAGGGCGCGCCCTGCTCGAAGAGGATCTGCGCTCACCGTGCACCGAAGAGATTGCCGTCTTTCAGGCCTTCTCGCGGGTCATCCGCGAGGCCGGCAGGAAGTTCGTCGTGATGGATACCGCGCCAACCGGCCATACCCTGCTGCTGCTCGATGCGACCGGCGCCTACCACCGTGAGATCACCCGCCAGATGAGCGGCAAGGATCTGCATTTCACGACGCCGATGATGCAGCTGCAGGACCCGAAACAGACCAAGGTGCTCATCGTCACCCTGGCCGAAACCACGCCGGTGCTGGAAGCGGCCAGCCTGCAGGCCGATCTGCAGCGAGCCGGGATTGAAGCCTGGGCCTGGGTGGTCAACAACAGCATCGCGGCAACCGCCGTCAGCGCACCCTTGCTGCGTCAGCGGGCGAGCAACGAATTGCGTGAGATCGACGCCGTCGCCACGCGCCATGCCAGGCGCTACGCGGTCGTGCCCCTGCTGGCCGAGGAGCCGATCGGTGCGCAGCGCCTGAGAAAACTGGCCGCCGGCTAGTAGTTAGTCAACGAAAAATGCGAACCACCAAGGCACCAAGTTCACCAAGGCACACCAAGTTAATGCAATGTTTTCTTGGTGAAACTTTGTGCTCTTGGTGTCTTGGTGGTGATGTTTTTTCGTTTCTTTTTAATATGACTGACTGCCAGGCAACAAACGAACAAAAAACCGACTACCGCTGCAAGGGGCTGCAATGAGTGAAGTAACAAAAAAACTTTCCTTCCTCGACCGCTATCTCACGGTCTGGATTTTCTCCGCCATGGCGCTTGGCGTGCTGCTCGGTTTTCTGCTGCCGGGCATCGAGGACTACATCAACCGCTTCCAGGTCGGAACAACCAACATTCCGATTGCTGCGGGACTGATCCTGATGATGTACCCGCCCTTTGCCAAGGTGCGTTACGAAGAGCTGCCCGACGTCTTCCGCGACCGGAAGGTGCTGGGACTTTCGCTGCTGCAGAACTGGATCGTCGGGCCGGTATTGATGTTTGTCCTGGCGATTGTCTTTCTTCAGGACAAACCGGAATACATGGTCGGCCTGATCATGATCGGCCTGGCGCGCTGCATCGCCATGGTGATCGTCTGGAACGAACTGGCCAAGGGCTCGACCGAGTACGCCGCCGGCCTGGTTGCCTTCAACTCGATCTTTCAGGTCCTGTTTTTCAGCGCCTATGCCTGGCTGTTCATCACCGTGCTGCCGCCGTTGTTCGGGCTGACCGGCTCGGTGGTCGATATCTCGATCAGGCAGATCGCCGAGAGCGTCTTCATCTATCTGGGCATCCCCTGCATCGCCGGCGTGCTGACCCGCGTGATCATGCTGCGCTTCGTCAGCAAGGAGTGGTATCACAGCCGCTTCGTGCCGAAGATCGGGCCGCTCACGCTGGTCGCGCTGCTGTTCACCATCGTCGTCATGTTCAGCCTGAAGGGCAAGCTGATCGTCAGCATCCCGTTCGACGTTGTGCGCATCGCTATTCCCTTGCTGCTCTATTTCGTCCTGATGTTCATTTTTGCCTTTTTCATGAGCAGGCGGCTGGGAGCGAGCTACGAAAAGTGCGCGACGCTTTCCTTCACCGCTGCCAGCAACAACTTCGAACTGGCCATCGCGGTGGCTATCGCCGTTTACGGCATCGACTCGGGCGTCGCTTTTGCGGCGGTCATCGGGCCGCTGGTCGAAGTGCCGGTCATGATCGGCCTGGTCAATGTCTCGCTGTGGCTGCAAAGGAAGTATTTTGCGCGGGTGCCCAGCCAATCGTCGGTCCCGGGGTAGGGCAGAAGGCCCGCAAGCCGCCGCCATGGTTGCCCCGATTAACTTGCCGTTGGCTTGCCTGAGCCATGCCTGGCAGGAACATGCTGCCGAGCTACGGGGTTTTCTTGCGCATCGTTGTGGTGATGCAAGCGATGGCGATGACCTGTTGCAGGAGCTGTTTCTCAAAGCCCTGTTGCAGGACGGCGATTTCTGCCGGATCGACAATCCGCGTGCCTGGCTTTTCCATGTCGCGCGCAATCTGCTGATCGACCGCTTGCGTTTGCGTAAAGACCAGGTGCCGCTGCCCGACGACCTCGCCGCCGAACCTGAGCCCGAGTTGTTGCCGGTCGATAAGCTCAGCCAGTGCATCCCGCGCATTCTCTCCGAACTCGCGCCGGCCGACCGCGAAGCCATTCTCCTCTGCGACCTGCAGGGAATGACGCAGCAGGACTATGCGCAGCGTCTCGGCATTTCCCTGCCTGCCGCGAAATCGCGCGTGCAACGCGCACGCGTACGGATGCAGGCGCAGATGGTCTGCGCCTGTCAGGTCAGTTTCGATGAAAGCGGCGAGGTCTGCTGCTTTGTCCCACGACCACCGCTTGATCCCTCTGAAATAAAATAAGCCTGCATCCTTTCGGCATCTGATTCGTCTCCTTGTGTGACCGGCGGTTATTCCGTCCCAACCAAGGAGAAATGCCATGAAACTCGCAAAGATGACCATGATTGGCCTGCTCGGCGCCACACTGGCCATGCCGTTGCTGGCGCAACCCGGCCCGGGGATGGGCGGTGGCATGCAGGGGGCCGGGCCCGGCTCAGGTATGGGATCCGGCGCCGGCAAAGGGATGCGTTTTAATCGGGATAACACCGCCGGCTGGTCGCTGATGAGCGCTGAAGAACGTAGCGCGCACCAGAGCAAAATGATGTCGGCAAAGAACTATGATGAGTGCAAGGCGATGCAGGACGAACAGCACAAGGCGATGGAAGCGCGCGCCAAGGAGAAAGGTCAGGTACTGCCTGCACCGCGACAGAACGGCTGCGATCGCATGCAGGCACGCGGCATGTTCAAGTAGCGCGTTGGTGCTGCTGCAAGGCAGCGTAATGAATCGCTAGTGGAGGTCGCGATGGGCGAAGCTGCAGTTTTGGCGTTCCGGCCATTGCGCTGGCTTGCCTTGATCCGTGCCGGCTACTGGCGAATCCTGTTTTTTGCGCTGCTGCCGGCCATTGTGGCGGGTGCTGCAATGGCCGGCGAAATCGGCGAAAGCGGTAAAAGCGGCGGCAGCGCGCCAAGCGCAAGCTCGCCCAGCGTCACGATTCATTACTTCCGCGCCGACGGGTGCCCGCACTGCGAGTATGCCGGTACGTTTCTCTCGCGCTACAAGTCCGATGCACGCATCGCCATCCGCGATTACGAAGTCAGATACGATCCGGCGGGTCGCGAGAAATTTGCCCGGATCGTCGATGCTTTTGCTTTGCAGGATGCCGGCGTGCCGCTGATCGTGATCGGTGACTGGGTGGTTGTCGGCTATCACAGCGACGAGTGGACCGGCGCGCAGATCAACGCGCAGATCGAGCTTTGCCTCCGCGCGGGCTGCCAGGACAGCGTCGCCGCGATTCTTGCTGGCGACCACCCCGGTACAGACGGCAAGCCGCCGATGCGCGTCAGCGAAGCCGGTTCGCTGCTGCCGGAGCGTGTCCGGCTGCCGCTGGTCGGCGAAGTCGACATCGCCGCGCTTTCCTTGCCGATGCTTACGCTCGTGCTGGCTGCGCTTGACGGATTCAACCCCTGTGCCATGTGGGCGCTGGTTTTTCTGCTCGGCCTGCTGATCGGCGTGAAAGATCGCAAGCGCATGTGGCTGCTCGGGTTGACCTTCCTGTTTGGTTCGGGCCTCGTCTATTTCCTGATCATGGCGGCCTGGCTCAACGTGCTGCTGGCGATCGGTTTTGCGCTCTGGATACGTATTGCTGTCGGTCTCATTGCCCTGTCTGGTGCAGCCTGGTATTTGCATGATTTCTGGAGCAACCCGGATGCCGCCTGCGAAATTTCGCACAGCGGCAATCGCCAGCAGATGCTCGGCCGTTTGCGCAGCATCGCGCTTGAAGCGCGTTTGTGGCCGGCGATGGTCGGCGTGCTGCTGCTGGCGATTGCGGTCAACCTCATCGAACTCGTCTGCTCGGCCGGGATTCCCGCCGTCTATACGCAGGTGCTGGCACTCACGCCGATGCCGGCGTGGCAATACTATGGCTATCTGCTGCTCTACAATGCCATTTATCTGCTTGACGACATCGCGATGTTTGCCGTCGCGGCGCTCACCCTGCAGATGAGTGGTATCGGCGCGCGCTATGCCCGCGCCAGCCGCTTGATTGGCGGCATAGTGCTGGCTTCCGTCGGCTTGATGCTGCTTTTCAAACCGCAGTGGCTGGCATTTCACTGATCGACCCCGAGAAATCGCTATTCAAGGAGACAACGCCATGAAAGAGATCAACGCCAGGGACATCCTGCAATCATTCCGCAGCGATTTGCCGAAGGACAGCAGGACCGCTCAGGCCATCGATGCCGGTGCAGGCATCGAGGAGATTTCTGCCTGCGCGACTGCCGAAGGCCTGCATGCGCTGGCTGGCGCCTTGTTCGAACTGCTGGAAGAGGGCGGCTTGCAGGGCGATGGTGGTCGTGCCGCTACATCTGGTGCCCCCGTCGTTGAAGGGCTGGAAAACCGGATTCGCGAATTCAGGAAGCAGCTGCCGTCCGGCAGCAAGACCGCTGCGAAGATTGACCAGCGCGCGTCGCTCGAAGAAATCTCCGAATGTGCCGAGGAAGAAGGCCTGTTCTCGTTCGCCGCGATGCTTGCCGAGGCGGAGCAGGAAGCGTTGCGCGGTAAATCCTGAAGGCATGACGGCGAATACGCCGGCGTATCGACCTGGAAAAACCGAGTCAAGTTTTTTACTTGCTTTGCGAAACGCTGCGTTCTTTGCGCCTGCGCGAAGCCTGGCCTCTGGCCATTGCGGTGAATAACTGAGCTTTTCAGGTTTGTTTGTCACCGATTTTTTGCATCCTTTTTCCTGTGCTCTCGTCTCCTGAGTACGAAGCAATCATCGTCCTCGCTTTAAATCCGAATTGAATACCGGAGCAACTTGATGAACACCCTGGCCGCCAACAAATCTGCGAACGAAAAACTGAGTCGCTGGCTGATCGGCCTTGCCTGCGCGGCGCTCGTCTGGTTTGCCGTCTACAGCCAGCTCACTGCCTTTGCCGACTGGCTTGTACAGACGCTCGGTCTTTCGCGGCAGACGCATCTTGGCGAGGCCGTGCACTTTTTCTTCTACGACACGCCCAAGGTGCTGTTGCTGCTGACCGGCATCGTTTTCGTGATGGGCATCGTGCAGACCTTCTTCGCGCCGGAGCGCACGCGGGCCTTGCTCGCGGGCAAGCGGGTCGGCGTCGGCAACGTGCTGGCCGCGACGCTGGGCATCGTCACGCCGTTCTGCTCGTGCTCGGCGGTACCGCTGTTCATCGGCCTGCTTTCCGCCGGTGTGCCGCTCGGGGTGACTTTCTCCTTCCTGATTTCGGCGCCGATGGTCAATGAGGTGGCGCTGGTGCTGCTCTTCGGCATGTTCGGCTGGAAGGTGGCGGCGCTTTATCTGGGCATGGGTTTGCTGGTGGCCATCGTCGCCGGCTTCGTCATCGGCCAGCTGAAAATGGAGCGCTGTCTGGAGGACTGGGTGCAGAAGATCCAGGCCGGGCAGGTCGATCCCCTCGTCGGCGAGACGCTGAACTGGGTCGCGCGTTTCGAGGCCGGCTGGGCGCACGTCAGGGAAATCGTCGGCAAGGTGTGGCCCTACGTCCTGCTCGGTATCGCGCTCGGCGCCGGCATCCACGGCTATGTGCCGGAGGATTTCATGGCCTCCTTCATGGGCAAGGAGGCGCCCTGGTGGTCGGTGCCGGCTGCCGTGCTGCTCGGCGTGCCGATGTACACCAACGCCGCCGGCATCATTCCGGTCGTCGAGGCACTGATCGGCAAGGGCGCCGCGCTGGGCACCGTGCTCGCCTTCATGATGAGCGTCATCGCGCTGTCGGCGCCGGAGATGATCATTCTGCGCAAGGTGCTCAAGATGCCGCTGATCGCCGCCTTCGCCGGCGTCGTCGCCACGGGTATCCTGCTCGTCGGCTATCTGTTCAATCTCGTTCTCTGAAGGAGTCGCTGCATGGCAATGAAGAACATCAAGGTGCTTGGCACCGGCTGCGCCAATTGCCGCAGCACCATCGCCCTTGTTGAAGCAGTGGCGAAGGAAAAGAGCGTCGAGTTCGTGCTCGAAAAAGTCGAAGACCTGCAACAGATCATGGGCTACGGCGTGATGTCGACGCCGGGTGTGGTGATCGACGGCAAGGTGGTTCATGCCGGCGGCGTGCCGGTGCGCAGCAAGGTGGAAGAGTGGTTTTAAGCTCGCGGCAGGGGTTCTTTACGTCTTTGCAACAGATACGCCTGACCCAGGCATGAACCGGCCGGCCCAGTCGTCAGCCGATCGCTTTGACAACTTTCAGCGAATTTGCAAGTCGGAGCGTGTTGCTGCAATGCCTCGTGGCGCGGCTTGTTGCTTAAGGGCGTCTATTCGACTTCGCTTCCCTTGTCCTGCCGACGGTCCTGGACTTTGTTGCACTGCTCTTTCAACGCGAGATTGCCACGGCGCATGCAGCAGCGCCTGCTCCAGCGGTATACCGGCTTCCACACGATCCATGATCAGCCGCTGCAAAATGGCGCCGAGCATCGCCGCGCCGTCATGGTATCAACTTCTAAGCCGCCTACATGGCGGCGAACCCGGGCGTTTTCCTGCTTCCGGCCGGCGCAACCTTCTAAGCCGCCTACATGGCGGCGAACAGTTCGATCAGCCGGTCGATACCGTGCGGCATCTTCTAAGCCGCCTACATGGCGGCGAACAGCCAGCACTCCTTGGTGCTTGCGAATGCCTCCTTCTAAGCCGCCTACATGGCGGCGAACGAAAGACAACAAATGAACCACGAACTTATGCCCTTCTAAGCCGCCTACATGGCGGCGAACCGGCACGGGTGTAACTCAACTTGATCGGCTCGCTTCTAAGCCGCCTACATGGCGGCGAACCCCTTGATCTGCGCAGCGTAAGCATCCGAACACTTCTAAGCCGCCTACATGGCGGCGAACGCAACCAGGGCGTGTTCCTGGAGTCGCGTCAACTTCTAAGCCGCCTACATGGCGGCGAACAATCAGGCGGATACGCTCGTTTTTCAGGGTGTCTTCTAAGCCGCCTACATGGCGGCGAACTTCGGGAAGATCTGCGCGAAGTATCCGGACAACTTCTAAGCCGCCTACATGGCGGCGAACGCCGGCATGGCTTCGGCCACTTTCTTTGCCGTCTTCTAAGCCGCCTACATGGCGGCGAACCCGGAGGTTAGCGGGCGCTCTGCGTGGTATGTCTTCTAAGCCGCCTACATGGCGGCGAACGTAACGCTCGCGGTTTCTTACCTCCAGCGCACCTTCTAAGCCGCCTACATGGCGGCGAACATGGCGGGTCGGTTATCAGCGCATCCACCTTTCTTCTAAGCCGCCTACATGGCGGCGAACCGCGACTGGGTACCAGCAATGCGGTGGCGATTCTTCTAAGCCGCCTACATGGCGGCGAACCGGTGCTGGTCTGGATGAGCGCCAAAAACGGCCTTCTAAGCCGCCTACATGGCGGCGAACGTTCTGGTCGAACAGCTGCAGCATGCCAACGTCTTCTAAGCCGCCTACATGGCGGCGAACGCAGCAGCAGAGCGCGAGGCATGCGCGAAAGTCTTCTAAGCCGCCTACATGGCGGCGAACGTGTTATCACGCCGACAGATGTGGTTTTTTGCCTTCTAAGCCGCCTACATGGCGGCGAACGCTATTCCGGGCGCGTGGTTGATTTTACCGGCCTTCTAAGCCGCCTACATGGCGGCGAACCGATTGCCTGCATTTGCTGGGCGTTTGACGATCTTCTAAGCCGCCTACATGGCGGCGAACTGACCAGCGTTCGCCGAGCGCTCGCCCGCGCTCTTCTAAGCCGCCTACATGGCGGCGAACATGCCGAATGCCTTGCACAGCTTGTCCATGCTCTTCTAAGCCGCCTACATGGCGGCGAACATGTACGGCGGTATGATGCTTGGCGCCATGCACTTCTAAGCCGCCTACATGGCGGCGAACAAAAAACGCCGAATTGGCCGCTTCGGAATCCGCTTCTAAGCCGCCTACATGGCGGCGAACCTTCCGGTGTTGCGCAGGTAGGCCCACTGCTCCTTCTAAGCCGCCTACATGGCGGCGAACAACTTCAGATGGCACGACTTGCGCCACACTTGCTTCTAAGCCGCCTACATGGCGGCGAACCAGATCAGCGTCTTTCGGCCCCTTCTGCGCGTCTTCTAAGCCGCCTACATGGCGGCGAACGTGCAAGAGACTTACCGCATGACGAAGTTAACCTTCTAAGCCGCCTACATGGCGGCGAACCAACCGGGGCGCTCGCGACCTTGAAGAGATTGCTTCTAAGCCGCCTACATGGCGGCGAACAAAGCAAATTACATCGTCGCGCTGGCTGTGCTCTTCTAAGCCGCCTACATGGCGGCGAACTGTGCAAACGTCCTCATACGGCACGCTGCGAACTTCTAAGCCGCCTACATGGCGGCGAACAATTCCGGCACCGCGCAGGTACTTCAAATGAACTTCTAAGCCGCCTACATGGCGGCGAACTGCCTTTATCGACGAATGCCGCGCCGCCTTCGCTTCTAAGCCGCCTACATGGCGGCGAACTGACTGGCAGGCCGGCCGTTGGTTCGATGGTCCTTCTAAGCCGCCTACATGGCGGCGAACGGCGTGGTGCCAGACAGCACATTGCCAACTACCTTCTAAGCCGCCTACATGGCGGCGAACGAAATCAAAGCTTGCACCTATCACGGCGTATTCTTCTAAGCCGCCTACATGGCGGCGAACAACCATCGCCAGCCCCCGATCTGTCGATCAGCCTTCTAAGCCGCCTACATGGCGGCGAACTGCATTTTTGGCGGACGTTGAGGCGCCGCGCTCTTCTAAGCCGCCTACATGGCGGCGAACTTGATCACCGTGTTCGAAACCAATGTGCCAGTCTTCTAAGCCGCCTACATGGCGGCGAACCTGCGCACCAACCACCCCGGCGATATGTGGATCTTCTAAGCCGCCTACATGGCGGCGAACCCAAAGTTGAACCGCTGCCAGATACCGAGCGGCTTCTAAGCCGCCTACATGGCGGCGAACCGTGCGTGATCATGCCGGCCGCCGGTGATATTCTTCTAAGCCGCCTACATGGCGGCGAACCCGCGCAGCAATTGCGCGAGCGTCGGGCCGGACTTCTAAGCCGCCTACATGGCGGCGAACGCCATCAACCACCGTAACCCGACGCTCAACGTCTTCTAAGCCGCCTACATGGCGGCGAACTCGGCCATTACATAAGCCTCGGCTTTGCTATCCTTCTAAGCCGCCTACATGGCGGCGAACCCATCTCGAAACCCTGCGTCTGCACAACGAATCTTCTAAGCCGCCTACATGGCGGCGAACATAGTGTCCAGCGTGCCACTGGCCTTCGTGGTCTTCTAAGCCGCCTACATGGCGGCGAACATGGCACGGGCTGCGGCACACATGGGCAAGTTCTTCTAAGCCGCCTACATGGCGGCGAACCCTATTTCGGCTTCCGCTCGACGCAAATGTTACTTCTAAGCCGCCTACATGGCGGCGAACAACCGCGTTACGTCCTCACCGCGCAGCCACGCCTTCTAAGCCGCCTACATGGCGGCGAACGGGGTGGGCGGTCTGTCAATGCCGTTGCAATCCTTCTAAGCCGCCTACATGGCGGCGAACGAATTCGCCTGTCTGAAAATCTCGGAATATCTCTTCTAAGCCGCCTACATGGCGGCGAACGTGGTCAGCACCAGCGAGCACTCGACGCCTTTCTTCTAAGCCGCCTACATGGCGGCGAACCGACGGAAATCATTTTTCTATTGAGCACGAGGCTTCTAAGCCGCCTACATGGCGGCGAACTCGCTGGCTGGTTCGGTTTGGCCGGCGCCATCCTTCTAAGCCGCCTACATGGCGGCGAACCTTCATGAGTCCATTCTGAAACCGGTGGGCATCTTCTAAGCCGCCTACATGGCGGCGAACTCTAGAGGCAGTTCTTCCGTCAATGCACAAGTCTTCTAAGCCGCCTACATGGCGGCGAACTCTTGGTTACATGATGCGGGAGGGGTTCTGATCTTCTAAGCCGCCTACATGGCGGCGAACTCAATGCGCCGAGGATGATACCGAGCGATTGACTTCTAAGCCGCCTACATGGCGGCGAACGCACTGTCAAAGGGCTTGTTGATACCGATACGCTTCTAAGCCGCCTACATGGCGGCGAACGTTCCTGTCCTTCGACAGTCTCGCTTCCTCGTCTTCTAAGCCGCCTACATGGCGGCGAACATGGCCAGCAACGTAGCGCCGAGCTGGGCGTCCTTCTAAGCCGCCTACATGGCGGCGAACCACGCACGGCGGGCAAGCGCAACCGGATCAACCTTCTAAGCCGCCTACATGGCGGCGAACCCCTCCTTACGGGCAATTAACGATGTCATGACCTTCTAAGCCGCCTACATGGCGGCGAACACGGCGAATGCCTCGGTGCAGATGATGGCGCACTTCTAAGCCGCCTACATGGCGGCGAACCCCGTGAGCGTGACCCGTAGGTTGTCGGTCTTCTTCTAAGCCGCCTACATGGCGGCGAACCCGGGTACATTCCCCAAACCGGTACGGATTTGCTTCTAAGCCGCCTACATGGCGGCGAACGTCAGGTTGTGCTGCTTCTTCAACTTGTTCAGCTTCTAAGCCGCCTACATGGCGGCGAACGTTCATCCATGCTTTTCTCCGTAGTATCCAAACTTCTAAGCCGCCTACATGGCGGCGAACTCGACATAGGCGGCGAGCGCCGTGTTGTCCTGGCTTCTAAGCCGCCTACATGGCGGCGAACAGTACGGGCTGAGATTTACCGGGTCGTACCACCTTCTAAGCCGCCTACATGGCGGCGAACCACGCGTCGCTCAACGTGACCGGTTGCATTCACTTCTAAGCCGCCTACATGGCGGCGAACAGCAGGGGAAACCTTAACCGCTGGCCGGTTCTCTTCTAAGCCGCCTACATGGCGGCGAACTGTCTAAGAAAGACAGATAAATAACAACAAATCAAATTGTTAAAGAATCTCCCCCATGAAAACATTCGTTTTGGCGCCAGCCAACAACCTGCTGATTTAATGGCGATTTTATTCGATCACTTTTTGAATGGTCTGAATTGCGCGATCCATGACTTCGACGTTCATGCAGATTTCGATCAGGGCGTCGCGAAACTCCTGGTCGCGCAGGCACTGTTCGACGCTGATAAAGGCGTGGGGCAATACCACGGCATCCTTGTAAATATCGGCGACATCGAACACCAGCGCGCCTCGCCGGGTTTTGCCGTGCATTACCGGGAGCGCGAAGGAGATGCCCAACGCGTTGAGCGCGGTGGCGGCATAGCCATAGGCGATATAGTTGCCATGGTCGATGTAGCTATTCACCAGGTCTTCGTCGCTGCCGCGACTTTGCTTGCCTTCTTCGCGTTTGAAATCGCCCAGTTCGAACCCTCTGGCGAGCAGGCGGTAAAGATTGCGCGCCCATTCAGCCTCGACCGCCATCAGGTGGGCGGTGTCCATGGCGGCGCGGATTTTGACGCGATAGCTTTCTACCAGAGGTTCGGGCAATACGATTTTTCTGTCGCTGAGGTGCGGGTTTTCGCTCCAGGTTTTGGCTGCCAGCTTTAGACGTTCCTGCTGGAAGGCCTTGGCGGCTTCCAGGCGTTTGCCCTCGTCCAGCCACATGACCATCCAGGCTTGCATGTATTCGGTGGGCCGGTATTCGGAGAGCGGGCTTAGAAAAACGTAATCCACCATCGAAAACAGCGGCGAACCGCCGTTGCCGGCGAAGCCGATGATGACGTTCGATTCGGCGAGCTTCCTGGCCGCCGCGTCGGTGATGGATGTGCCTTTGCCGAGGAGCAGAAAGGCGGTGTTGCGCTCGGGGATGTTGAAAAACCGTTCGATTTCGCTGTCGGTGTTGGTCAGGTAGACGATGCGGTCGTCTTTCTGCATGACGCGAACGTGTTCCAGGTAGAACACGTTCGCGCGCTTTGAAAGCAGGATCTGCTTGGGCTTGATTCTAGGCCGCATGGCGCCGGAATGTCTCAAGCCGGATATCCGGCAAACAGAAGCGTTTGGTCGGGATGGAAAGCCCGTAGCTGTCCGGTTCGCAATTTTCGCTTTTCTCGCCGTCGTACACGGCGAAATACAGGCTGAACGCCTGGCCGGTGCTTTTGCTGCCGAGGCGGACGTAGGGCAGCGTGTCGGCGTGGCTGAGGCGGTAGTCGCGGCATTTTTCCAGACGCGAACGGGTGCCGGGGATGCGGTAACGGCGGTATTCGATCCACTTGCCGACGTAGTTTTCCGGCACTTCGGCGGGTCTGCCGTAGAGCACGTAGCCATGGATGCGCTCGTTGCGTTGCAAGTCGTCCTGAACAAGCCACAGATCGTCGCGGTTGTCGGCGAAGACTCGCGCGACGTGGCCGGGGTGGCGATGTTCGCCGGTTCTCATGCCCGGCAGTGCCAGCGCGAACTTGCCGGGGTGTGCGCCGAAGATTCCGTGCAGAACTTTGATCAGTCGCGCCATGACCGGCAGCGCAGGAATTTGCCCGGCACCGGCACTGGCTGCGCCGCGAATCTCGATGTCGAAATAGGCTTGGGGGGTCATGACTATTCCGTTCCTTTTTTTGCTTCCTTCTGATCGGATTCGCCGTACACGCCGCCGCGATCCAGGGCCGCGATGCAGAACATGCCTTCCGCGCTGTCCGGGTCGATTTGTGCAAGGCGCTTGAGCATGTCGAAGCTGGAGGCTTTGCCGGCGCGGTAGAACTCCTGCTGGGCGAGCGAGGCGCCGAGCGGTTCGACGGCTATCGGGAAGCCGGTTTCATCGAAAGCCGGATACCAGGTATCAATGGTGCGGATGGCGTTGAAAATTTTCTGGTCGCGTAGCGCGGCGCGGCCCATCACGCGGGTGTCTTGGACTTCGCTGCGGTCGGCGGGTTCGGGGTGACCAAGTTTGTAGAGTGGTCGGGCGAAGCCCTTGGGCTTGTTTTCGACGTAGTTCTGGCTGGGGAAGACTTCCACCGCACCCTGAGTCGGCAGGGTAATGCGGGCGGTGACGGTCAAGCCGTCGAGGCTTTTGCCGCGCATTTGCTTGACGATTTCGTCGGCGACCTTGATTTCGCCTTCGCTGTAGTCTCCAAAGGTATTCAGCGGCACCGCGCGGGCATCGAAGGTGGCGATGACGCCGTTCTTACCGGTGACTTCGATTCCGATGGCGCGGGCGATGCTGCGGTTGCGCCACAGCCAGCGCCCGTTGGCGAGGTTGCGGGCGTAGCGGCGCGCCACTTCGAGGATGCCGGCTGAGGTTTTGGCGCGCTCGACGAAGTCGGTGAAGGTGGCGCGCATCATCTTGCCTGCGTCCCGGTCGGCAGCGGCGCAGCTATGGAGGCTGTCGGCCATGTCGAGCATGGAGAGGCCGAAGCGGACAATCAGCGCGTCGGCGTTGGATTCGAGCTTGGCTGATTCGGTGATCTGGATGTTCGAGACGTTGCGGGCGCCGTTGGCGGCGGTTTCTTCGTTGCCCTTGCCGTCGTTGACGTTCTGGGTGCCGCGTATGCCGTGGCGCATCACCAGTACCGGGTGGTTCTCGAATTGCCCCCCGATTTCGTTGAACATTTCACCGTCGGTGACGACGTGCCCGCGATTGAAGGCCAGCACGCCAGGAAGTTTTTTCAGAGTGGTCAGAGCAGTCATGATGCTTTCCTTCAAGGTTGGGTGGTGACGAGAAAGGTGGAGGCGTCGGGGTTGGTTGTCTGCCAGATGGGCAGCGGTGCTTCGCGTAGCGTGCGGTATTGCACCATGCCGACCAGCGGTTCGGCATAGGCGTGGGGCAGATCGCCCCGTACGTTCTTGCGCTGTTGAAACGGGGTGATCGCCCGGTAGCCGAGGGTGGTGGGCAGCAGCCAGGACGGGGCTTCCGGATCGGCGCGGCGGCGTTGTGGATCGGTGAGGCGCAGCACCACGTCGAGCATGTCGCGCTCGCCTTCCTGCCGGATCATCAAGTCCTGGCGTTCGTGGATGGAATAGCCGTTCTTGATGGATTTTGCGGCCTCGTCGAGGTTGCCGAGCAGCACGATCTTGCCGTATTTGACGATGTTGCCGCCGGCCAGCCGCGCGCCGCGCAGGAAACGCGGCAATGTGTCTTCGAGGTCTAGCCCATCGTCTTCATCGAAGCGGATTACCAGCGAGACGGTGAGGTGGCAACGGGCGGAGGGTTGGGAGGAAAGCGCATAGGGGTTCTTGGAGGAATAGTCGTCCTTGTCAATGAACGAAGCGGCGCGGAACTGGTGCGGGCGGAAGTCGCCACCCGCCATTTCGCCAAGAAACTGGATGTCGTGATGAACCACGCCGAAACCCCGGCAGCGCGCCAATCCCAGCGCCAAGGCCAGGGCATGGGAAAAGCCGGCATAGGCGGTGAGCGGCGGCGGGCCGATCATCCACCAGGCGGGCTGGGCGTTGGCGTTGTTCACTTCAAAACGGGAAATGACCAGATAGTTCATAGCGTCTCCTCGATGATCATTACCCAGCGGGCGGATTCGTATTCGCCGACGCCGATGGTTTGTTCGTCGCCATTAATCTTCACTTTGGTGCCGAGTATCCGGCGGTGCAGCTTTTGCGCGAAGTCGTGCTTCCATGCCGTGGTGCGTTCACTGGGCACGAGCAGGCCGTGCATCAGGCCATCCACGTCTTCCGCCAGCAACTTTTGTTCGGGTAGGTCGTCGACGGCATTTTCCAGTTGGCGACGTGCGGTAGCGGCGCGTTCGTCGATGGCTGCGACTACGGCACGGATGAAATCGGCCTCCTTCTTGCGCGCTGCGGCGTCTGAGGGCAGATCATTGCCCCCGGCGGCCAGCAACTGTTTGCGCCAGCGGATGTAGTCCTTGAGCAGCGCCGCCGGCGGGGTGAGGTCGATGCCCCGATGGTGCAGGGCGTAGGCGGCGCGGAGATCGTGTTTTTCGGTGGGGGCGTCGAAGAATAGCGGGCGGCTCATTGCCCGGACGTGGCGTCCGACGTTTTGCGGATTGGAACCACCGATGCCGAGAAAGCCGCGCTGGTGGTAGCGATGGTGTTCCTTACCATCTGTTTGCCGTTTCGCTTCAAGGCGTTCGCTGAGCAAGCTGCTGAATCCGGCTGATTGCAGTGGGGTGATCGCCATGTCGTCGCCTTGGCCGTTCTGCACGATAATCTGGCGCAGACGTATGCCGACGGTGGCTGTTCCTGTTTCGAAAGGTGTTGAGAGGATTTCTTGGGACAGGATTTTGATCGTCTCAATTTCGCCGGAAGTCGCACCCTCGAACAATTCGTCGATATTGCCTGCCAGCGCGGCGGATATTTGGGCAAGGATGGTTGCGTTGGCGCCGTTGGTGCCGCTGGTGGTGTAATCCGCCGGCACGCTGTCGGTCGTGCCGGCCGCCACATAAGGCAATTCGGCCCGCGCCTCCGTTCCCATTCGAACACCGCAAGCCGGTGTGTTGCTGTTGACGGTCTTGGCGGAAAAATGCACCAGGCCGTGCATCACTTCGGCATAAACCGCTTCCCCAAAAGTCTTCCAGGGCTTGCGCTCGGCGGTTTTCCGGTTTCCTGCACTTTTTGCTTTCGCCATGAAATTCTCCGTTTGCGTCAGTAGGCTGATCGCAGTTTGTCAGGTCACCTGTTTGAAGTCAATCCAATATAATGACCATTATGAGTCGTTATTTGCTTCAGTAACGTCAATCGTTGTATATTGAATAATAACTTTGGCGTAATGTGTTTGAGGTCGAGATGGCAGCAGAGGATCATGTCCGCCGCCAATGGTCATCATCTTGATGAAATGTTTTCAAAATGAACAAATCCGCGATTAACGACAAGGCTGTCGAATTCATCGTCAAACGGGCTTTTCGCGCCGGGGGGGTGACGCGCATCGACGTAGTGAATGCGTTTGCAGTTTCGCCGGCGACCGCCAGCCGCATGATGGCAGAAGCTCTTGCGCGGCGCGGCAATTTACTGGAGCGCAACGGCCAGAAAATCGCGCCGCGCCTGCTGGCCGAAGCGCCACCCTATGCTTCCGAGGAGTCGCTGCTGGAAACCCTCGATGCAGGCGGCAACGATCTGTTGCTGCGGGTCGGGCTGTATTCGCACGAGCTGCCGGTGGTCTATGTTCGCTGGACACGTTCGATGCCGCGCAAGCCAGGCATTCTTTCCACCCTCATCGCGGCCATCCGCAACGAGGGATTCCTGCGCATCGTCTACCTGCCAATGCGCGTCAACGAGGCGCCGCAACGCCGCCTGATTGCGCCGCTGGGGCTGGAGCGGATGAACGACCAGTGGCGGGTCGTTGCCCAGGACTTGGAGAAAGAAAGCTGCCCGATCCGAGTGTTCGTATTGGCGCGCATCCTCGAGGCAGAAAAGGAAGTGCTCAAGCGCCGTCCACCGGGCTTCGTGCATCAACATCTTTCCGATGCGGAAGTCGCCGTGGCGGTGTTGCTGAATCCTAAACTGACGCCTTTGCAGCAGGAGGTTGTGGCTGCGGAACTGGGTATCCGCGAAGGCAAGGTACGCCTCGCCAAGCGCGGCATATTCGAATTCAAACGTCGATTTTCCAGCGAGCCGGCCACTTCCGATGCGGTTTGGCCGCCGCTCGAAGATTGCGAGGAACCATAATGCACATCGTCCTGATTTCCGCTTGCGCAAAGAAAAGCCTGAAACGAACCCGCGCGGTTCTGGACAGCTATGCGTTGCGTGCCGGGGATGCTACCTGGATGACGCCGATTACCCGTGACGGCCTGATCGAACTGCGCATGCTGTTGCGCCGGGGCGCTTCGCGCAATACTGCTGTTGCGTGTTATCAAAACGATGGCCGTAAACAGATGAAGCTTTTGTGGATCGTCGGCAACACCCGCAAATTCGGCACCAACGGTGCGTATCCGGTGGCGACCCAGGCGCGCCGCAAATCGCCGTTTCCTGCGTGGGCGAAGGTCGCCGCGCTGCTGGCGGACAGCGCCGGGTACATGCACGACATCGGCAAATTCGGCAAGGCGTTTCAGAAGAAACTGCACAGCAAAACTCCCGAAAGAGATGACGTGCGTCACGAATGGCTGTCGCTGTTCGTCGTCAGGCAGCTGTGCGATGGTAAGAGCTGGGCGCAAGCGTGGGCCGCCGATCCAGACGACTACCGGGATTTGAGGCCGTTCGACGGGCAACTCAACAATGCCCTTGATGCGCTGTGGTTCATGATCGCCACCCATCACCGTCTGCCTGCGGCGAATTCGCAAAATCCCCTGACGGGAAGAATCGGTAACAAGGCACACGTCCGCAGCAGCAGCCACGTTCCCTGCCCCGTATGCGAGCCAGAGCCGGCCACGCTGGAAATTATCCACCATCGTCTCGCCAAGTTGGCTGCGTTGCCGACGCACGAAGACCCGCTCTACTGGCGGGCGCTGGCGCTGTTTGCGCGGATGGCGCTGATTCTGGCCGACCACTCGGTTTCCGCAGAGAAGCATGACCACCCGAACGCTTCGGCTTACGCCAATACCGACCGCAAAACCCACAAGATGAATCAGGGTCTCGACGAGCATTTGAAAGCTGTCGGCAGGGTGGCCGGGAGTATGGTTTTCAACATGCTGGCGCTAGCGCCACCCTCGTTATCTCCAGATGGCGTGGCGCGCATACGCCGCCGTGCCACGGGCCGCTACGCCTGGCAGGAATCCGCTTCTCGCGCGCTGGCGGCATCGGCGGACAAGCACGCTTGCCCGCACCTGGTTTTCAACATGGCGGGCACCGGCAGCGGAAAGACCCGCATGAATCTGCGCGCCCTTTGTGAACTGTCGCTCGGCGGGCCGGTGCGCGTGGCGACAGCGCTTAATCTGCGCACGCTCACCCTTCAGACCGGCGATGCCTACGCGGCGCAGATCGGCGTGGATGGCGACGAAATGGCCTGCGTGATCGGGGATCGCCTTACCAGGGCGTTGTACGCTTACAACCAGGAGGCGTTCGCCGACGACGATGAAAATCCGCTGGCCGAGGACTTCAGCACGTTCGGCGATTTCGAGTACAACGACGCGCCGCCTTGGCTCGCCGGCTTTCTCGCCAAAAGCCCGCAATCCGGGAAAATTATCGGCGCGCCGCTGCTGGTTTCCACCATCGATTTCCTGATTGCCGCCGGCGAGCCGAACCGCCAAGGCCATCACGCACTGGCGGCGTTGCGGCTGATGAGCAGCGATTTGATCCTTGATGAAATCGACGGCTACGATACCCTGCCGTTGATGGCGGTAGTGCGCCTGGTGATGCTGACGGCGTTTTTTGGGCGCAACGTGGTGGTTTCCTCCGGCACGCTTTCACCGCCGGTCGCGGTGGCGGTGTGGCGGGCTTTCCGACGCGGTATCGAGATGCGCGCGGCACTCCATCACGAGAAAGCGGATTTTGTGACGATCACCATCGACGACTTGACCAAGCCGGCCGTCCTCAAAGCCGACGATGCGGAAACCTTCAAGCGTGGCTATGACGGGAAGGTCGAAACGATCCTGGCGGCTCTGGCGCAGGGCGGACGTTACCGGATTCCCTACCTGCAAAAGATTGAGCAGGACAGTCTGACGGGCTTCAAGGACGCCATTGCCAGCGCGACACGACTGCTCCACGACGATCACCATCTGGTCGATCCAGCAACCGGCAAGCGCATCTCCTTCGGCCTGGTCAGAATGGCCAACATCAATCCCGCCGTGGCTGTCGCCAAATATTTGAGCGCGGTGCTGCCCCATGCACGTATCGCTTGCTATCACTCGCAACACTTCCCGCTCCAGCGTTTCCATATCGAACGGCGGCTGGATGCGCTGCTATCGCGCAAGGAGGGCAACGCACATTTGTTCGCCGACCCGGAAGTCCGCAACGCCATTGCATCCACGGAGGGCGAGGATGTGCTGTTCATCGTGGTTGCCACGCCGGTCGAGGAAATCGGACGCGACCACGATTTCGACTGGGCGGTAATCGAACCGTCCAGCGCCCAAAGCATCGTCCAGACGACGGGACGGGTAAATCGTCATCGCCTGCGCGGGATCGAACAACCCAACGTGGCAATCCTCCAGTTCAACTGGAAATTCCTGGATTCCGGCGGGAAAGACGACCGGCCGGTTTTCACCAAACCGGGGCTGGAAGGCGCGGATGCTGTATACCCAAACCACGACCTGGAAAAGCTCTTCGATTGGCAAGTCTTGCAGTACAAGCTCGACGCTACGGCGCGCTTCGGCGATCACGACTTCGCCCTGCTGGACGACCAAAGTCTGGAAGCGGCCACCGGAAAATGGCTGAACTTCCTCCTCGGCGATGGCAAGAGCAGTCAAATGTGGATGTGCGACGATGTTTACCGCTGTACGCCGCTACGCGAGCCGAGCCAGACGCTGGAAGTTACGCTGACCAATATCGGCGATCCGGAAAACATGTCGGTCAGGGATTCCTCTCTGAAACAGGACTCGGTCAGCCTAAGATTCGCCGTTGAAGCCGCCGTGAACAACTGCTGGCTCTACCTCGAAGACGCAGAATTGCTGGAACTGGCCGAAGCTGCTTCAGTCAGCCCAATAGAGGGGATGACTGCGACGGTGCGCGGGGAAATTTCCAGTGCGGACAAATATCGGCGCCATCGCTCGTTTGGGTTTTATCGGGCTTGAGGGTCTACTGCCGAGAAATAAAGTCTGACAATCCGTGCACTGGTACGTTATGCCGGTCAAGGGCGATACGGATTACTGCGCAAATAAAGAACGACAACGCCTGCCACGGCACCAACACAATTGGCAATTCTTAAGGGTTTTTAGTCCCCACCGCTCAGCTCCGACCGCTCCAGTACCCCGGACGGCGGCGCTGATGAGCGACTGCACTCACGACGATGATGTCGGCAACGATCCGGTAAATGATCGAGTACGGAAAATGCCGCAAAGGCAGGGAGCGCTGTCGGCGAGATTTAGGGGCGCCAACCAACGGGTATTCCAGTAGCCGAATAACGCTTTGTTCATACTCACCAGCGAAAGCCGCCGCAATGCGAGGAGTGGCATGTTCAAGATAATAGTCGCGGGCTTCTTCAAGTTCCGCTTGCGCCGCATCGAGGACAATCAGCTTCATGCGGCCTTGGTTAGCTTCGAGCGCAGACGAGCCAAGGATTCATCAAGACCGATGGCGCCTATCTCGCCACGGTCAAAAGCATCGCTACGGCGTTCTGCTTCTTCCATCCATGCGGCCATGATTTCATCATCTTCGCTCAGACTATCCAGAAGACGTTCCGTCAAGTGACTGCGGTCGGCCGCAGGCAACTGGAGCGCCATGGCTTCGATTTCTTCCAGCGGGGTTGTGATCATTTCAGGCTCCTTTGCTCTGACTGGCTCTATCGTAATCGAAGGCGAAGGGGTTTGCCATCCTGAGGGCATCCGCGAGAAGGAAGAGGTTCCCCTTGCTTGACATGCCCGAACCCATCGCCATTTCCGCCCTCCAGCACTGGTGCTATTGCCCGCGCCAGTGCGGCCTCATCCATCTGGAACAGGCTGCGCGGTGAACACGGTGCGCGTACATCTGGCGACCGGGAAGAAGCCGAAGCACAAGCGTCAGAAGAAGCGATCGAGCAAGTTGTCACCGTGAGTACTATCTGCGATAGCGGCAAGCGTCGGCGCATCCGCAGTGGATTCCGGCGACCATGCTTCACCGGGAGACTTCCGCCCAAGGTAATCCAGGAGGGGTGGTGGCGCTGGATCGTCACGGCTGGCACATGAGCCACACCGCAGAGGCGCTTGGCATCACGCGAAAAACGGTGTGGGAGAAGATGCGGCGCCTTGGAATCCAGCCGAAAGAGGATGCCTGAAATTTTTGCTTGTTGAAGCCGCCCCGGGTCGGCCGTTGGCTCAGTCGTAACACTTTGTAAGCGGCGTCGGCGAGATCGTTTCCTGTCACGTTGTTCGTTTCATCAGCCCGCCGGTTGTTGAAGTTCGGCAGGCTGCACGGGTAATCCCGGAAACAGACACTTTTCAAGGAAAAATCATGTCACAGCTCATTCGCCGTTACCTCCTGATTACAGCCAGCCTGCTGACGATTGGCCTGGCTGCCGGTTCCGCCCGGGCAGACAGCCCGGTGCTTGGTGCCATGCTCGGCGGCGGCACCGGCGCCTGGGTCGGCAGCTCGGTTGGCGGGCGCGACGGGGCGATCATCGGTGGCGCGCTGGGGGCCGCCGCCGGCGTGGTCATCGCCAGCGACTATCGGGACCATCGTCGCGCACCGACCTATTATGCACCGCAACCCGTTTATCACTACGCGCCACCGGCTGTCGTCTATTCCGCCCCGGTGTACTACCAGCGCTACGACACGGACTGGGGGCGTCACGACAGAAGGCATCACCGCGATCATTACCGGCATGGGTACGACAATGGCCATCACTATGGGCATCATGGCGATCACGGTCGGGGCCGTCATTAACACTGCGGTTGATGTCAGGCAGTCTGCGGGTGGCGTGCGTCAGGGGGCCGGTTCGAGGCGCAGCAAGCTGCCGTCCGGCGCGTCGGTGAGCAGGTAGATGAAGCCGTCCGGCCCCTGGCGCACGTCGCGCACGCGGCCGATGCCGGTGAGCAGACGTTCCTCGCCGATGACCCGTTCGCCGTCCAGGCTCAGTCGCACCAGCAGCCCGAATTTGAGCGAGCCGACAAACAGGTTGCCTTGCCATTTCGGGAAAGCTTCGCCGGTATAGAAGGCCATCCCCGAGGGCGCGATCGAAGGCACCCATTTGTACAAAGGTTGCGCCATCCCCGGCTTTTCGGCACCTTCGCCGATTTTTGTACCAATCACGTATTCGACGCCGTAGGTGATCACCGGCCAGCCGTAGTTGACGCCGGGGCGCAGGACATTGATCTCGTCACCGCCCTGCGGCCCGTGCTCGTGCGTCCAGATGCGCCCGCTCGCCGGGTGCAGTGCAGCGCCCTGAACGTTGCGATGCCCCAGGCTGAAAATTTCCGGCCGGGCGCCGGTCTGCCCGGCAAACGGGTTGTCAGCGGGCAGCGAGCCGTCGTCTTTCAGGCGGATGAGCTTGCCGGCGTGTTGCTCCAGCCGTTGCGCACGATCCTGTTCGCCACGGTCGCCGAGCGTGATGTAGAGAAAACCGGCGCGGTCGAACAGCAGGCGTGAGCCAAAATGGCGCCCGCCTTCCAGTTTCGGCAGCATGCGAAAAATCACCCGGCCGTCAATCAGGCGATCGCCGTCCAGCCGGGCCCGGAATACTTCGGTCCCGACACCGCCTGCGCCGCGCGCTGTGTAGCTGAGATAGACCCAGCCGTTTTCGGTGAAGCGCGGGTGCAGGGCAATGTCGAGCAGGCCGCCCTGGCCGCGTGCTTCAATTGGCGGCAGCCCGGCCACTGCTTGCGCCAACAGGGCGCCGTCCTTGATGATGCGCAGCCGCCCCGGTCGTTCCGTCACCAGGAGCCGGCCATCCGGCAGGAAAGCCATGCTCCACGGGTGTTCGAGCCCTGCCGTGACGGTGTGCGTGCGGACTGAATGCGTGGCACTCGTCGCACTCGACAGCACGGTCGGGGAGGTGGGGGAGGTGGGGGAGGTGGGGGGCGCTGCTACGCTTGGGCAAGGAATCGCCAGCAAGGATAGGGTGAGATGGCACGCAGCGATCTTGTGCAAGACTGTTTTCATTTTTTTCCGACTTTCGTTTGGCTACACCAACCTGCTGTATTTGAGCTTGTTCACCCGGCCGGGTTCCGGCCAGTTTTGCCTGGGATCAATCGACGGGTGATATCCGGAAGCCTTGTTGCAATCGCGGGGAGGGCCAGATAGTGCCTTAACAGAAGTCCTGTTAACAAAAAAAGCCTGTCGCTACTTTGTTAGCGACAGGCTTTTCTGGTTTTTTGCAGCCAGCTCAGCTGGTGGCGAAAAAGTCGCGAACGCGATCCATCCACGATTTGGCGCGCGGATTGTGACGCCCGGCGTTTTCCTTGCTGGATTCCTCGAGTTCGCGCAACAGTTCCTTCTGGCGGTCGGTGAGGTGCACCGGCGTTTCGACGACAACATGACAAAGCAGATCACCGTGGGTGTGGCTACGAACGCCTTTGATGCCCTTACCGCGCAGCCGGAAGGTTTTTCCGGATTGGGTTTCAGCCGGAATTTTGATGGTCGCAACAGCATCGAGCGTTGGAATTTCAATTTCACCACCGAGGGCAGCCGTTGTGAAACTGATCGGCATTTCGCAATGCAGGTCGTTTTGCTCACGCTGGAAGACGGCATGCGCTTTCAGGTGAATCTGTACGTAGAGGTCGCCCGATGGGCCGCCGTTGATGCCGTGTTCGCCTTCGCCGGAGAGCCGGATACGATCTCCCTCATCAACACCCGCCGGAATCTTTACGGCAAGGGTCTTGTGCTGCTTGATGCGCCCGGCGCCATGGCACGAGCCGCAGGGATCGGCGATAAAGCGACCGGTGCCGTGGCACTTCGGGCAGGTTTGCTGGATCGAGAAAAATCCCTGCTGCAGACGGACTTGGCCGCTACCCTGGCAGGTCGGGCAGGTTTTTGGCTGCGTACCAGCCTTGGCGCCGCTACCCTTACAGGGCTCGCAGACTTCCATGGTCGGAATGCGGATCTTGGTTTCGGTGCCGAAGGCCGCCTGTTCGAGGGTGATTTCCAGGTTGTAGCGCAGGTCGGCGCCGCGATAAATGTTGGAACGACCGCCACGACCGCCGCCACCGCCGCCAAAAATCTCGTCAAAAATGCCGCCGAAGGCGTCGGAAAAACCTCCTGCGCCAGCGCCGCCGCCCATGCCCGCTTGCGGGTCGACACCGGCATGGCCGTACTGGTCGTAGGCCGCGCGCTTTTGCCCGTCAGAGAGAATCTCGTAGGCTTCCTTGGCTTCCTTGAAGTGCTCTTCGGATTTTGGATTGTCCGGATTGCGGTCCGGGTGATGCTTCATGGCCAGCTTGCGGTAGGCCTTCTTGATTTCGTCGTCGGATGCGTCGCGATTGACGCCGAGAATGTCGTAAAAGTCGCGTTTGGCCATGGGTTCTTGAGCGGTAGAAGGGGGTGGGGCGAGGCGTGATTATACGCCCCGCCTATTACGACGAATTTTCTTGCGCTTACTTCTTGTCTTTGACTTCGGTGAATTCCGCGTCAACGACGTCGCCTTCGTCCTTCTTGGCTTCACCGGAAGCGCCTGCAGCACCTGCACCCGCCGCACCTTCAGCGGCACCCGCTTCGGCTTGCTGTTTGGCGTACATCTTCTCGCCAAGCTTTTGCGCGGCGGTACCAAGCGCTTCGCTCTTGGCCTTGATGGTGTCGAGGTCGCTGTCACGAATGGCGTCCTCGGCTTCCTTCATGGCCGTCTCGATCACGCCTTTTTCCTCATCCGAGAGTTCCTTGCCGTATTCGGCGAGCGACTTCTTGACCGAGTGAATCATGCCATCGCACTGGTTACGGGCTTCGGCCAGTTCATGCGCCTTTTTGTCCTCTTCGGCGTGCACTTCGGCGTCCTGCACCATGCGCTGTACTTCTTCCTCGGACAGGCCGCTTGATGCCTGGATCTTGATCTTGTTCTCCTTGCCGGTCGCCTTGTCCTTGGCCGAAACGTGCAGGATGCCGTTGGCGTCGATGTCGAAGGTGACTTCAATCTGCGGCATGCCGCGCGGCGAGGGCGGAATATCGGAGAGGTTGAACTGGCCGAGGCTCTTGTTGCCCGAAGCCATTTCGCGCTCGCCCTGCAGGACGTGGATGGTCACCGCCGACTGGTTGTCGTCGGCGGTCGAGAAGACCTGACCGGCCTTGGTCGGGATCGTCGTGTTCTTCTTGATCAGCTTGGTCATCACGCCGCCGAGCGTTTCGATGCCGAGCGATAGCGGCGTCACGTCGAGCAACAGCACGTCCTTGACTTCGCCCTGCAACACGCCGCCCTGGATGGCCGCGCCGACAGCAACGGCTTCGTCGGGGTTCACGTCGCGACGCGGTTCCTGGCCGAAGAACTCCTTGACCTTGTCCTGTACCTTGGGCATGCGGCTCTG
>JBIKLY010000029.1:0-33027 GCA_044359525.1 Rhodocyclaceae bacterium
AAAATTAAATCGAGTCTGACCCCACTTAATTCGTAACGCGCCTGCAATGCCGGCTTGTTCTAATGCTCGTCTCTGCATGCCATTCATAACGGACAAGAACGCTACCATGAAGTATTTTCTGCTCTCTCTGACTGCGGTCATCGCATTGACCGGCGACCCGGCGCATGCCACGGCGGCGCCTCTGGTCAATCCGCGTTTTGAGGCTACGAACATTGCCCAGGATATCGGCAGCGCAGGCCGGTTGCGTTTGCAGTCGCAGCGACTCGCCAAGCTCTACCTGCAAATCGGCCTCGGGCTCAACGCCGATGCGGCACGTCGCCAGCTCAGCCGGGGCAGCGCCCAATTCGACGCCGATCTGTTCGAACTGTCGCATTACGCAAAAACCGCAAAAACACAACGCACACTGGCCCGCACAGGCGAACTGTGGGTTGAACTCAAAGCGCTTCTGGCCGCCGCTTACAACGTTGAAAACATGCAACGGGTGAACTACCTGTCAGACGATCTGATGATCACTGCCAGCAAGTTGGCAATGCAAATCGAAGATAAAGCCGATACGCCGATTGGCCGCCTGCTCGACCTCTCGTTGCGACAAAGCATGCTGGCGCAGCGCCTGGCCAAGCTTTACCTGATGGCCAGGGCTGGCGATAAATCACACGGCAGACTGGTTGATATGGAGCAGGCACGCAAGGAGTTTTCGACGGGCTTTGGCGAGCTGTCCGGCGCCCGTGAAAACTCGGCCGCCAGCCGCAGCGCGCTGGATCTGGCGAAAACACAGTGGCTGTTTTTTGAAAATGAAATCCGGGAACTCACCCGGGGAGAAACCGGCAATCCGCAGCACGTGGCAACGACTAGTGAGCGAATCATGGAAGTGCTCGATGCCGTCAGCGCACAATACGCGCAGGATTATTCGGCAGCTTCAGCCGCGAACGCCGCCCGGCTGGCCGGGGCAGGCGCAAACACGCGCAAGAACTAGCGCAGGGTCTATTCCTGAAAGGCGTAAAGGCGGGCCATGAAGCCGTCAACATCAACCCCCGCCGGTTCGCGACGCGCCGATACCACAACTTCTTCCAGCCGCGCCTCAATGCGCGGCACCTCGGCCCAGCCGGCGTTCAGGACTTCATCTCCGTAAACCTCGCCATCGCCGCCGGGCGCTTCACTCCTGCCTGTACTCATTTCCATGACGATCACCATTTTGCTGTCCTCCAGCCCGATTGTGTGGAAGGTATATAAGCTAACGGTTGAGGCTGAGAAAGGTTGAGCCGGCTCAAGATATTTTTTCTGCTGCCGATACTGGCTTGTAACACCCAGGAGTCGATCATGGATATTGGTAACGTTGGAAGTGTTTCAGCTGCGCTCAGTCAAGCCCAAACTGGCGATGCGGTTGCCATCATGGTGTTGAAAAAGGCGAATGATATTCAGGCGCAAAGTGCCATGCAATTGATTCAGGCACTGCCTCAGCCGGCGGGAAACAATCCGCCCAATCTTGGCAACAGCATCAATACGTTTGCTTGATTTACCGTCCGGCACCTGAAGTCAGGTGCCGGACATTTTCACCAGCGGTTATAAATCCTGCGCCACCAGCCAGTCGCGCACCGTCTCGGCGACATGCAGCCAGTCCTTCTCCAGCATTACGCCGTGCCCCAGTCCGCGAAAAATCTTGGCGGGCACGCCATAGGTCTGTGCTGTCGTCTGCACCAGAAACGCCGGCATAAGATTGTCATGCTCGGCCCCCAGCACCAGCAAAGGCGGCCGGTGCATGCGATCAAGCATGGGCAAATTGAACATCGACATGTCCCAGATCGCGCGTTGTGACTCCGGCTGCATTTTCCGGTAGTAGCGTTCCAGCGTTGCTTCCGGAATATCCTCGGCGAACAGCGCCTCGCGCAATACGTCGAGCGAGACATCCTCACCACTCAACAGCCGGTTCAGTTCAACCATCATGCTGGGTTTCTGGAATAGCATTGAAAACTGCGCTGCAACCAAGCCCTGCGGTGGTACCGAGCACATCAGCACGGCGCCTGGAACGCTATGCCGCTCCAGGTATTTCTGGACAACGAACCCCCCCATCGAATGCCCGATCAACACCGGTGCCGTACCGAGGTCCGCAATCACGGTCACCAGGTCGTCCACGTAGTCATGCACGCTGTGCGCATCGAGATGTTCATGACCAAAACTGCCGCCATGTCCACGTAAAGAGAGGGCGTGGGCGTTGTAGCCCTGCCGGGCAAAATAGGGGAGAAAATGCTCATCCCAGACCCAGGCACCGGAAAAAGACCCGTGCACAAACAACAAGGGCGTCGCGTGCGCCTTTTTTTCCTTCGACAAACAGGAGAGAACTTCGAGACCTTCTACTTCACGCTTGATCATATTGCTGCTCCAGGTACGGCCGTGCCACGATCACCAGCGGGCAACAATTTCCCGGCCTTTGCTGCCAGATAAACGAGAATCGCGCCGGATTCAAACAGGGTCATCGGTTCGCCTTGCGGGCCGTCGGTATCAACAATGGCGGGGATTTTCGAGTTGGGATTGATGGCAACAAACTCCGGCTGAAACTGCTCGCCCCGGGTAATGTCGATCGGCCTTACACGATAAGGCAAGCCACATTCTTCGAGCATGATCGAAAGCTTTCGACCGTTGGGGGTGCCCCAAGTATAGAGGGTAATCATCAGCGTCCTTGGGTTCCTGAAATGTCTGTCGTAAAAGACGACGAGAATGCTGGCTTGTACCAAGAGCCTGCCCTATAGGTAATGGCGGAGATGGCAAGCTGCGCGTGGTATTTCTGCAACGATTTTACGCGGTGCCTTGATAAAGGCGAAAAAACAAAGGATATATTATTCTTTTTTGTTTATATTCATGGGTATCTTGGTGTTGCTAAAAGTATTTTCTAACATGAAATCTACGCTTCCGACCGCCTTTCGCCTGTTATCTCTAGCGCTCCTGTTCTGTTCGGGAAGCCTGCTCGCGGCCGATGACGTCTTCGATCTGCAGCGCATTCGTGTTACCGGCAACACCTTGCTCAGTGAGGAAGAAATCAACCAGCTGACCCGTCCATTCATCGGTAAAAACAAGGAGTTCCGCGATATCCAGATGGCGCTGGAAGCGCTGGAAGCCGCCTACCGCAAGGCCGGTTACACCGCCGTGCAGGTGATCACGCCGGAACAGGAAGTGACCGGCGGCACCCTGCTTCTCGAAGTACAGGAAACCCCGATTGCCAGCGTCACGGTATCCGGCAACAAATACTTCAGCGAAGCCAATATCCGCGCGACGATGCCGTCGCTGGTGGAAGGGAAGACGCCAAACGCTCGCCAGCTCTCCGAAAATGTTCAGCTGGCCAACGAAAATCTGGCGAAACAAATCGACGTTGTACTCGCAGTTTCGGAGAAAAACCCGGGCAAACTCGACGCAACGATCAACGTTCAGGACGAGGCGCCCTTCCGTGCTTTCATCACGGCTGACAATACCGGCACCGACACCACCGGCCGGCATCGACTCGGCATGGGTTTGCGCCATTCAAACCTGTGGGATCGCGACCACACGGCGACTTTTTCCTACACCGGTTCGCCCGACAAGCCCGACGGTACCAAGCTGGACATCTACAGCCTGGGTTATCGCTTTCCCTTTTACAGCATCGGCGACAGTATTGACGTGTTCTACGCCAAGTCGAATATCAACACGCCGGCGGGGACCTTAACTCTCGGCGCCTTCGAAAACCTCACCGGCAAGGGCGATTTGTACGGCATCCGCTGGAATCACTACTTTCAGCGCCAGGGCGAATGGTCCACCAAACTGGTGGGCGGCGTCGACGTCAAAGTGATGGATACCACCTGCACCGGCCCGGCCGGTGAAAAGGATTATCTCAAGGGTAGCTCGGCGGGCTGCACGCCCTACACCACGCGGCCACTTAGCGCCACCTACAGCGGTAACTGGCAACGCCCCGGCCAGGCGGCTGATTTCAGTGCCGGTATGGCTTACAACCTGGCCACCGGAAGAAACAACGAATACAACACGGTGGATGGAAAAACCGGCAATGACAACTATTCCCTGGTCGCCGGCAACCGGGGCACGCGCGAAAATTTCAGCATATTGAAACTCGGTGGCAGCTACTCGCATACCTTGCCCGAGGGGTGGTTGGCGCGCGTCGCAGCAAGCCTCCAGTCCAGCTTCGGCAACCCGCTGCCGCCATCCGAACAGATCGGCCTCTCCGGCGCGCAGACCGTGCGCGGTTTCCATGAACGCGTCGTTGCTGCCGACGCCGGCTATATCGTCAACATGGAGCTTTATGCGCCCAACGTGGCGCCAATACTGACGCTACCGGGCGAGCTGCGCCCCCTGTTCTTTGTCGATACTGCCCGCGGGCAAAGCTACAAGATGCCAGGGAGCAGCGGCACGACGACCGTTACGGAGCCATCCGGCATCATGAGCGCCGGCATGGGCGTGCGCTACAGCTACAAAAAGGACGTTCAGGTCCGCTTTGATGTGGCGAGCATCATCAACGCCGGCCCGGCGGCCGATTTGACCGACTCGACTGCCGCTTACAACGGGCAGTGGCGCGGTCAGTTCAACGTCCTCGTCGGCTTCTGATTTCCAGTTTGAATCCGTCAAGTTCACGCACGGCTAACGCGCTATCCACTTCGTGACATAGTTCATAACACCTCCGTCGAAATCGGCTGAGACTCAACAAGCTGTCGCCACTGCCGTTAAGCCCCGGATAGCGGGAAGACTAAGGAAACACATATGAGACATGGAAAAATCAAGCACGCAATCACCCGCACACTGATTGCGACGGCGGTCTCCGCCTGTTTTTCTCCACTGGTTTTCGCACTGCCGGTTGCTCCGAACGTGGCCAGCGGTACCGCCAGTTTCGTTCAGTCCGGCAACACGCTCACCGTCACCAACAGCAACCGCGCAATCATCAACTGGAACAGTTTCTCGATCAGCGGCAACGAAAACGTCCGCTTCGTCCAGTCGTCAAGTACCAGCAGCGTCCTCAACCGGGTACTCGGCAGCAACCCGTCGGTACTGCTCGGTTCGCTGCAGTCCAACGGCAAGGTCTTCCTGATCAACCCGGCCGGTATTCTGGTCGGGCAAGGTGCGCGCATTGATGTGGCGGGCTTCGTCGCCTCCACCCTGACCCTCTCCGATAGCGACTTCCTCGCCAACCGCCTGCGCTTTACCGAAACACCGGGCGCCGGCAAGGTCCAGAACTTCGGCGAAATCACGACACCGGGTGGTGGCAATGTTTATCTTGTGGCACCCCAGGTCGACAACCACGGAATCATTACCGCACCCAACGGCGAAGTCCTACTCGCTGCGGGCCAGCGCGTCGAGCTGATCGACACGGCCACGCCGGGCGTTCGCGTTGAAATTGTCGGCACAGAGGGCACCGCCACCAACCTCGGCACAATCACCGCCGAAGCCGGACGCATCGGCATCGCCGGCGTGCTGGTCAAGAACACCGGCACGCTTAACGCTTCGAGCCTGGTGAGCGAAGGCGGCCGGATTTTCCTCAAGGCGACGAACGATACACTGGTCGACGGCGATAGCCGAATCAGCGCTACCGGCAGCAAAGGCGGTCGTATCGAGGTGCTTGGCAACCATATCGTGGTGACGGACAAGGCTCAGCTTGACGCTTCAGGCCAAGCTGCGGGCGGCACCGTTCTGGTTGGTGGCGACTATCAGGGCAAGAACGCTTTAATCCAAAATGCTGCTACCACGACTTTCGGCAAAGATGCCTTAATCAAGGCGGATGCCACCGATAGCGGTAACGGTGGCAAGGTAATTGTCTGGGCCGACGACACGACCCGCGCCTACGGCAACCTCTCGGCACGCGGTGGTGCCAATGGTGGCAACGGCGGCTTTATCGAGGTTTCAGGCAAGCAGCAGCTGGTTTATCGAGGCGTTGCTGACACCCGCGCGCCACACGGAAAAACAGGCACCTTGCTACTGGACCCGACCTCAATCAGCCTGATCGCCGGTGCAGGTACGGATGGAGGCGGCACTTTTTACGGCAACAACATCACGACCAACCTCGGCTCATCCAACGTCATACTGCAGACAAGTAGCGGCGGTACGGGTGCGATCACCTTCACGAGCGGCACCTATAATTTCTCGGGCGCAACTGCAAGCAATTCGCTATCCCTGCTCGCTTTTAGCGACGGTGGAAGCAGTGCCGGCAATATCAGCCTGCCCAGCGGCACCTTCATCACCATGAAAACAGGTGCACCTCTGACTATGGTTGCGGGCTGGGATGGGGTGTCTACATCCGCGCCGGCAGTCGTCACGGGTTTTGGCACGATCCAGATGGTCGGCTCAACCATTTCCGCCCAGGGCGGCGGCGCTACGATACTCGCAGGGAGTGACATCACCCTGGCGCACTCCAGCATTTCGACGGTTGCCGGCAATATGATGGTGAAGGCGGGGGGCGATATCTTTCTGGATGGGACCTCGACAGCGTCTTCAACGCTTGACGGCTCCGGCACCTTCCAGTGGATTGAGGCCGGCAATGACCTGAAGCTTTGGGCTGGCGATGGCGGCAGCGCAACCATTCAATACTACGGGAGCGGCACGCAGACCGCCAAGGGGGCGTCAATAGACGTCAGAGCCAACTTGGCAAGCACCAATGTATCGTCACATAGAGCATCTATTCACTCGAACGCCCACCAGAACGTTTTTGCAACCGCAGGCGGCATCAACATCTTTGGCGGTGGCTATATGGGATTTGGCACAAACAATACGGCAGGCATCTCAGCGGCAGGCAACCAGCAGATATCAGCTACCGGCAACATCGACCTCACTGCCGGAACTTCGGGAGGAACGGCCAACTCAGCAGAAATCAGTGCGAACGGCACCCAGAATATTACAGCAGCAAATATTTCTGTCACAGGTGGCAATAGCACAAGCACCGGCGGCGCTTACATCAAGGCCATTGGTGCACAAACAATCGCTACCATCGGCGATGTCGTGCTGACTGGCGGTACGGCTTCTATCGACAACGAGGCATCAATCAGCAGCGACACCAGCCAGAGTCTTGGAATCTCTGGTGACCTGACCCTGACCGGCGGCAGTGCCGGCGGCGCCTTTATTGGCGCGCCGGTACAGAACATCAGCGTCGGCGGCAACCTGACCATGAACGCGGGTAGCGGCGTTGTTCTCGACGCCTATGGCATGGCGGCGCCGGCGGCTATTGGCGAGGAAGCGGGATCCGATCTGACACTGAACGTTGGTGGGAGTATCAGCCTGACCGGGACCAACGCCATCAACCCGGCCCTCATCGGCACAGCGACCGGCACGGCCGACATTTATCTGCGCGGTACGGACATCAGCCTTGGCAACTACAGCTTCCTCGGTAACTGGGATGGATCATCCGGCGGGGATGCCGTGCTGATCGCAACCGGAACGGTCATTCAGCAGCTGGCCAATGCCAATATCGGTATTGGTTCGCTGACCGCGACAGCCAATACCGACATCGCGCTCAATGGGGTGAACAAGGTTAATTTTGTGGATCTTGATGCCTCCTCCGGCGGCGGTTTTGTCAGCTACAACACCGCTAACCCGACAACGACTCATGTAACCGCTGCGGCGACCGGTAACATCACGATCGCCGGCAATGCCGGCAGTGGTGCAATCGCACTCGGTGACCTGACAACCACCGGGACGAGCACGATCAGCGTCTCTTCACAAAAGGCGATTCTTGAAGAGTATGGCGGTATCCTGACGACCGGCAGCGGCACCATCACACTGGTCAGTGCCAGCGGCACCGCGGTTGCCGGCGAATTGGCAATCAGCGCCAACGTGGCGACGACCGGGCAGGTCAACGCCTCCGTGACCGGTGGCGCAGACGGCAGCATCAGCATTCGCGACAAGGGAGCGACTGCCGCCAGCGTCGTCAACATCAACACCAGCGCCGCAAGCTCGGAAGGCGATGTTGAGTACTTCCGCTATGGCGATCTAAATCTGGGGGGTGGCACCGCGCTCACACTCACGCCGAAAGCCGGTGAAGATACAAACATTGGCGCCAGCGGCGACATCATTGTCTCAGCCAACCTGGCCATGGCTGGCGACAGCTTTCTCAGCGCGGGTGGCGACCTCAGCCTGACCGGTGGCAACATTACGATGTCGGGAGCTGACAATATGATCATTGCCGGCGGTACCCTGACCATCGCATCCGGCAGGACTCTGGCCGCCGGTGCGGGCACGCTTGATGTCATTGCCGGCGCGCTGGCGATCGGCGGTACGCTTTCGGGCTACGCTGACACGACCGTCATCACACCCGGCAACATCGACATCACCAGTGGCGGCGTAATGACGAGCACCGGTGGCAAACTCATCTTCCTTGCCGACAACATGAATATCACCAGCGGCTCGGCGAATGGTTATCTGGGCATTGACGGCACGCTCTTTGGTGGTCTGACCCTCGGCGCATTTGCCGGGGGCACCGGCACGATGAATGCCGCCAACGGTATCGTCGACCTGGCCATCGGCGGCGCCGGAATCGAGATGTATAACGGCTCCTGGATCAACTCGACGGATGCGACCCAGCCAGAGGGTGGCCTGGTCAGACTCTTCTTCGCCGGCATCTCGGCCGGAGGCTCGATGATCGACGGCGTCGCCACCTTTGACGGCGGCTATAAGGTTGGCGGCTCATTGACCACGCTTGGCGCAGGCCTGGAAGTCATCTACGGCATCAGCAGCAACCCCGTATCAGATGCGCTGGCCGATGCCTTCAATGACACCGCCGAATCGGCCGGCGGCACGGGTGAAACAATTGATTCGCTTGAACTGGCCGGCGCTTCGCTCGGCGGCACGGATAGCAACGTGACTGCAGACAGCACGGAAGGCAGTTTCGGCAGCCAAGAGACCCCTGCCGATGGCAGCGGCTCCAACACAGGTAACGGTCAGGATGGCAAAAATGCAAAGAAAAAACCTGCGCAGTGCAGCGCCTAAGTTAGCCCAGTCCGTCGCCGGACTGTGCCTGATCCTGCTGGCATCGGCAGCGCTGGCGGCCCCGGCGGGTTCGATCACGCACCTCTCCGGCACGGTTTCGGCCAAGCGGGCAGACGGCAGCAAGCTGCTTTCCATCGGCTCCGAAATTCAGGAAGGCGATGAGTTGGCCACGCAGCGGGATACCTATGCCCGCATTAAATTTTCTGACGGCAGCGAAGTCGTCATGCGCCCGGAAACGGCACTGAAAGTCACCAATTACGCCTACAACGAAGACAAACCGCAATCCGACAACATGGTTCTCAACCTGATTCGCGGCGGCCTGCGCGCGGTGACCGGCTTACTTGGCAAGCGCAATCGCGATCGCTTCAAGCTGGATACCAGCACCGCGACGATCGGCATCCGCGGTACGCATTTCGGCGCTTTGCTCTGCGCCGACAATTGCGCCAGCGTCCCCACCGTTTCCGGGCAGGCGCCCGACAACGGTCTGCACGTAGACGTTTCGAGCGGCGCCATTGTCGTCACGACCAATGCCGGCCAGCAAGTCGTCAACACCGGCGAATTTGGTTTCGTCAAAAATAACCTGACCCTGCCGATCATCCGCCCACCGCAAGATGGCGTTCGTGTCACCATGCCACCGGCGATTAGCCAGAACAATGCGGGGGGCAGCGGCATCGGCCAGAACAACCAGACCCAGTGCGCTGTGCAGTGACCCTGCGGAACCGGATGAAGCGCGTCCTGCTGTCGACCTTGCGCTTCGTGGTACTGGTGTTAATCAGCGTGGCACCGCTGCACGCTGCGCCGACGGTACCGCCCGCCAACGCCTTTGCCGACATCACTACCCCGCTGGAAATCGTTGTAGAACGCGATCCCTCACGACTGGCGGCGGCGATGCGGCTGGCGCGCCTGCAGGTTGAAATGGGGCAATGGGATGCCGCCTGGCGTGTGCTCGAACGTTCGGCGCCGCACGCGGGAAAGGATGCCGAGTATCAGGGGTTTGCCGGCACCGTACTGCGCCAGTTGAAACGCGCGCCGGAAGCAGCCGAAGCCTATCGTCGCGCCATTTCATTGCAGCCCGACGAAGGCCGCTGGTGGGTTGGTCTGGCACTGGCGCTCGAAGACGCAGGCCGCAAAAAGGAAGCAAAACAGGCGTTTGCCGCCGCCCGTGAACGCGAACGAACGCTATCGCCCGTCCTGCTCAAGCTCGTTGACCGGCAAGCGCGCTGATGCTGAAGTGGCTGCTCACCATCGCCATCATCGTTCTTATCGTCGGGCTGATCATGCCGGGACTGCGGCAGGGCATGGCGCCGAAAAAACTGCCCGGCGATGTTGCCGTGCGCTGGCGCGGTCGCGACTATTTCTTTCCCTTCGCCTCGACCATCCTGCTATCGCTGCTGTTCGTGCTGATCAGCCATTTTCTTTGATCACCAGGGCTACCGCAGCCACCCGTGCGGCCTGAATCCGTTGTGGAATCTGTGCCGGCACACTGCAGTCTTTGGCGATCTCACCGGCGGGTACTGCCTGCACGGCAGCCAGCGCGCAACGTAGCCGATCGGCTGCTGGATAAGGCTTTTCGGCCCAGCCCAACCGACCGTTGAAATCTGCCGCACAGGCTTCGAGCAACTGTTCAAAACGCTGCGGCCGGCGCAGCGCATCGCTGTGTTCAAAAAGGCGGACGATGGTATCCGGGCGCAACTCGGCGGCCCGGTGGATATCACCGTGATAGCGCGCCGTCAGCACCGCCAGATCACGACAGTCGGCCGGCACCTTGAGGCGGGCACACACGGTTTCAGCCAGCTTGACGCTGCGCACCTCGTGCGCAATGTGACGCGGCCACTCGTCCTGCGGCGTCGTGCCCTTGCCCAGATCATGCAACAGCGCGGCAAAACGTACCGGCAAGGCATGCCCGCGCTGCGCAGCGGTATCAACCACCATCATCACGTGCACGCCGGTATCGATTTCCGGATGATATTCGGCGCGCTGCGGCACACCGAACAAACGATCCAACTCGGGCAACAGTCGCGCCAGTGCGCCGCATTCACGCAAAACGTCAAACATGCGCGACGGCCGCGCTTCCATCAGTCCCTTGGCAAATTCCTGCCAGACGCGTTCGGCAACCAGATGGTCGACCTCGCCATTGGCCACCATTTCACGCATCAACGCGATGGTTTCCGGTGCCACGCTGAAATCGGTAAAACGCGCAGCAAAACGGGCGACACGCAGGATGCGCACGGGGTCTTCAACAAAAGCCGGGCCGACGTGCCGCAAAATGCGCGCTGCGATGTCAGCAACGCCTTGATAGGGATCGATCAATGCGCCTTCTTCGCCACGCGCGATGGCGTTGATCGTCAGGTCGCGGCGCGCCAGATCCTCCGCCAGTGTCACCTCGGGTGCTGCGTGAAAAGCAAAACCGGTGTAGCCGGGGCCGGTTTTGCGCTCGGTACGCGCCAGTGCGTATTCTTCGTTTGTTTTGGGATGCAGGAAAACCGGGAAGTCCTTGCCGACCGGCCGGAAACCCTTGGCCAGCATTTCATCTGGCGATGCGCCAACGACCACGTAATCGCGATCCTGCACCGGCAAGCCGAGCAGTTCGTCGCGCACAGCACCGCCGACGATGAAGACTTTCATGATTACGGGGTGAGCGCCTACTCTGCTTCAGCCAGAGCGCCAGCCTGCCATTCGCGCATCGCCGGCAGCGCGAGCATGGCTTCCGACCAGGCCTGCGAAGCCGGCGGCAGTGCGACAGCGTAGGTCACGAAGCGCCAGACAACGGGTGCGTACATGGCATCGGCAATCGAAAAAGTGCCGAACAGAAAAGGCCCGCCTGTTGCATGGCGGCTAAGCGCGTTTTCCAGGCAGCTTTCCCAGATCGCGACGATGCGTGCGATATCGGCGTCGACCTCGGGTGTACGCCCCTGCCCCGGTTTGGCGGCACGGATGTCCATGCCCATGTTTTGCCGCAAGGGCGTAAAACCTGAATGCATTTCAGCACTGACCGAACGCGCCTCGGCACGCGCCGCCCGGTCGGCTGGCCACAGGGATGGCGCCAGTTCGGCAAGGTATTCGCAGATGGCCAGCGAATCCCAGACCACCGTGCTGCCATCAATCAGACAAGGCACCTTGCCCGATGGCGAGTGCTTGAGGATATTTTCCCTGGCGCCGGCAACATGCAGGCGAATATTTACTTCGTCGAAAACCAGGCCAGCCTGGCGGGCAGCCAGCCAGGGACGCAGCGACCACGAAGAGAAATTACGATCGCCGACCACCAGCTTGAGCATGACGGGCGTCCCGGCAGTTTCAGCGACCGGCGCGCAGGCGATAGCCGTCGAGGCGCATTTTCGGTTTGATCGCCGCGAGGTAGGCCGGCGCTACCGATTCAAGCGACTTCGGCTGCCAGCCGGGGTAGTTGCGCCCGCCATCGGTCACGCTATCGACGTACATCGAGCGCAGGTTATCCGGCGACAAGGGCGGGTTCGGCAGCAGCCAGAGCAGACCGGCCTGCAGGTAGGCCCAGCCGCTGTCCCCGAGATCGATCACCGGGCGCGGCTTGCCGATCAGCTCGCCGGTGTATTCAACCAGCGCGCGCAAGGTATAAACTTTCGGCCCGCACAGCTCGTAGGTCTGACCAAAGGTGGCGCGTTCGGTCAGGCAGCCGGTGAAGGCGTCAGCCACATCGCCGATATACACGGGCTGAAAACGCGCAGCCCCGCCACCGAGCGGAAAGAAGGGGAAAAGCCGGAGCAGTTTGGCGAACATGCCGAGGAAGGCATCGCCCGGCCCGAAAATAACCGAAGGACGGAACACGGTGATATCGAGCTCACCCATGGCAGCGACCACGGCCGCTTCACCCTCGCCCTTCGAGCGCAGGTATTCGGACGGCGCATCGACCGCCGCATTGAGCGCGCTCATGTGCACCAGCCGGCGCACACCGCTCTGCTTCATGGCGGCGAGGATCTTCTTCGGCAACTCGACATGGGCAGCGGCAAAACCTTTGCCATAGGGCAGACGCGAGTCGTGGTCATGCAGAATGCCGACCAGGTTGATCACCGCATCCTGCCCCTCCATCAAGGTAGCAAGCGCCTGCGGATCATGGATATTGGCCTCGACCATATCGACCGTCGGCAGCAGGATAAGCTGCTTGGTGTTGTCACGACGGCGGGTCGGAATGGTGACGCGAATACCGCGTTCGGAGAGACGGCTGGCGATCCAGCCGCCAACAAAACCACTACCACCGATCAAAAGTACGTTTTTGAGTTCCATAGCGCCCTGTCCATCCAAAAAATGACTGGAAAACCGTGATTTTACGGCAATTCCTCGCGTTTTGCCTCAGCGCCGGTGCGTGGCGCGATTGTACCCAGCCGACTCTTGATCGTTTGCGGCTTGCCGTCAAAGAGCGCCGAGTAATAAACCGAATTGCTCATCACCTTCTTTACGTAATCGCGGGTTTCGCTGAATGGAATGGTTTCGGCATAAATTGCACCTTCCAGCGGGCGATCTGCGCGCCATCTCCGGGCGCGGCCGGGGCCGGCGTTATAGGCGGCAGACGCCAGCACCGGGTGGTTGTCGAGACTTTCCATGACCAGCCGCATGTAGGTCGTGCCGAGTAACACGTTGGTTTCAGTATTGTTCACGTTGGCGTGGTTGTAGTCCTTCAGCCCGATCTTCTTGGCGACCCATTTGGCGGTGGCCGGCATCAGCTGCATCAGACCTGATGCGCCCACGGTGGATTTGGCGTTGGTGATGAAGCGACTTTCCTGGCGCATCAGGCCATACACCCAGGCATCATCGAGCGACTGATCCTTCGCTGCTGAGCGCACCTGGTCGCCGAACGGCGCAAGATAACGCAGCGAATAGTCGTGCTCGTTCTTCGTCCGGTCGGCGGCAGCAATGGCGCGATCGTAGATGCCGGCACGATGCGCGATATCGGAGGCGGCGAGCAGTTCGCGGTCGCTCATGCTACGCAGCGCCCAGCCCCACTCCTTGGTGCCTTCAAAACGCTGATTCATGCGGAAAAATGCAAGGGTACGCTGTACGCCCGGATTGGCATTGACCTGCGCCAGTTCCTCGCGGGTCGGCGCGGCGGCTTTGGGCGGCGTCATGATCGGCCGATCCAGCTCATCGTCAGCCAGATTGCCGTAGAAATTCGGCTGGCCCGAAATCTTGGCAAACAACACATTCGATTCCTCCAGCCGACCGCCCGCACGATAGGCGCGACCCAACCAGTAAATCCAGGCCGGCTGCTCGGCCAGTAGCGGCGGCATTTTCTCGATCGTCGAACGTACCGTTCCCCAGTCGCCGGCACGCAGGGCGGCACGTACTTTCCACTGTGCCACCTCATCAGAAAGCGGCGCATCGCCGGCCTTTTGATACCAGCCAAGCGCTTCCGGCAAATGGCGCTGCGCTGCCTGCCAGGCGACCTGGGACCACGCCCAGCCTTTTTCACCGGCCTGCAGCTTGCTCTCGATCTTGCTCAACTGATCCGCCGCGACGCCCGGCTCATTGCGTGCAATGCGCTGGATGGCCAGCACGGCCAGTTCACGATGGACACGGCTGCTGGCAAAGTTGGCCGGCAGCTTGATCAGCCACGGCATGGGCCGGTCAATCAGGGCCTCCGCCACCTTGGCATCAGGCGTCTGGCTCGCCGGCAGGTAGTTCATGCTGTAGCGCGCCGCGGCCATCTTGTTCGCTTCAAACTGGCGACGGATGCGTGCCCAGACTTCATCAGCCAGCACGCGCTTGTCGAGGATCAACGCTTCGAGCACCGGGTAGCAGGGCTCGGGAGGCTCAAGCAGGGTCAGCCAGAGCGGCAGCGCATCGTCGAGCATGCGGGCATCCCCGCGCGCACGGCGGCTTTGCAGCGCATAGCAGACGAGCTCCTGCTCGGGCTGGCCAAGCAGTGGAAAATCGAGGTCAAATTCACTCCATTGCTGTTTCCTGGCGAGCTGCTTCAACCACTCACTGCGCAGTCTTTCAGCAACATAGGACTTTTCGTGGCGCGCCAGAAAACTTCGAATCGTTGCCGGGTCCGCATCCTTGAGATCAAGCAACAGGCGCCAGTAGTCAACATAGATTTCGAGCTCATGCCCTTTCAGCTCGGGCGCAATGCGCTCCATCCTCACCCGGTCACCCAAACGAAAGGCATCACGCGCAGCAAGAAAGCGTTCGTCCGGGGTGGACGCAATCGCCAGCGAATGGATCAGGAAAACGGAGAGGAGAAAAGCCGGGTAGCGAAACTTCATGATAAGCTGGAACACCTGTAAACACTGGCTTTCAGCATACCACATGGATGCCGACCTGACCCCGGAAATGCGCGAAAAGAAAAGCGCAGATGCACAGCTTGCGGAACGCGCTGCGCTGCGCCGCTCATTGATTGCGCTTCGCCAAGCGTTATCGGCAAGCGACTGCGCGCAGCTGTCAGCCAAAGTACGCAGAAATCTATCCGACGCATTCCCGCAACTGGCCGGAATGCGTGTCGCTTTCTGCTGGCCGGTGAATAAGGAACCCGATCTGCGACCTTTGCTTGAAGCCTGGATAAGCGATGCGAGGCCCGGTTTCAGCGCACTGCTGCCGGTCGTTACCGGGGCAAATGCAGCGCTCGCCTTCCGCGCCTGGACAATCGAGACAAAACTGGAAAACGACCGCTACGGTATTCCGACGCCGGCCAGCGGAGAGTTCATCACACCCGAAGCGCTATTGCTGCCTGTAAACGCCTTCGATGCAGCCGGCTACCGCATCGGCTACGGCGGCGGTTATTTCGACCGCACGCTGGCGGCATTCAGGGCGCAGGGACTGCAGCCACTGGTGATCGGCGTCGGTTTCGAATTGGCGCGCGTCGACTCGATCCAACCCATGCCGCACGACTGCCCGCTTGATGCGGTGGTCACCGAAGCCGGAGTTTTCCCTACGCGCTAGAAATGCTTCAGGGTTTTACAGCGCAGCGCATCCGTTCCAGCGCCGCATCCAGCGTCGCACGCGGGCAGCCGAAATTGAGCCGCACCCAGCCCGGCAAACCGAAATCATCACCGCGCGACAGGCCGACGCCGGCCGCTTCGAAGAAACTTGCCGGATCGCTAACGCCGAGCGCGCGGGCATCGATCCAAGCCAGATAGGTGGCTTCAACGTGCGTCATGGCGAGGCCCGGAATCCGGGCAATGGCGGCTTCAACACGATCCCGGTTGCTGCTCAGATAGCCGATCAGCGCGGCATGCCAGTCGTCGCAATCGCGATACGCGGCTTCGCAGGCGGCCAGCCCGAGAACATTCACATGCGGCACGATGCCGTTCATCGCAGCAAGAAAACGCCGGCGCAAGGTAGCATCCGGGATAACGGCAAAGGCGCAGCCGAGGCCGGGGATGTTGTAGGTCTTTGACGGCGCCATCAGCGTGATGCTGCGCCGGGCGATGCGCTCATTGACCGTCGCCAGCGGCAGGTGACGCGGCGCACCGTCGAGCACCAGCGCACAGTGAATTTCATCGGAGCAGACGATCAAATCGTGCCGTTCACAGAATTCGGCAAGCGCCATCAGCTCTGCCTCGTTCCAGGCGCGACCGACCGGGTTGTGCGGATGGCAAAGAAGAAGCAGGCGGGTATCGGCGGTCAGCGCCGCCTCAAGCGCCGGAAAATCCCAAGCCCAACACCCTTCGTTCAGAACCAGTGGCGCCGTAAGCAGCGGCCGGCCGGAAAGACGCGGCGCAGAAAGGAAGGGCGGATAGACCGGCGTGGACGTCAACACCGCGCCGTCGACGGCACGGCAGGCAACATTCAGCCCGGTGACCAGACCGGGCAACCAGACCAGCCAGTCGGCTTCCACCGGCCAATCGTATTGCCGGTGCAAATGCCCAAGCACGGCGTCATTCAATGACGGCCAGGGCTCCGAATAACCGAAATGGCCACGTGCGACCCGATGTTCGAGCGCCGTGATCACCACCGGTGGTGCGGCAAAGTCCATGTCGGCCACCCACAAGGGCAGCACGTCGCGACCAGCGTACTTGTTCCACTTGAGCGAATCGCCGCCGCGGCGGTCGATCACTTGGTCGAAGCCAAAGGAAGGCATCTGTCCGCTCAAAACGTCCAAAACCTCACCACCAAGGCACCAAGATCACCAAGTTACACCAAGAAAATCGATAATATTTCCCTGAGAAGGTTATCTTGGTGACCTTGGTGCCTTGGTGGTAAAGCATTTGAAGTTGACGCTCAAACTTCGAGATGCGCGTAGAGCTGCGTCGACAGGTAGCGCTCACCGAACGACGGAATGATCACCACCGTCAGCTTGCCCGCATTCTCGGGCCGGCGCGCCACTTCAAGCGCCGCCCAGACGGCCGCGCCGGAAGAAATGCCGACCAGCAGCCCCTCCTCGGTGGCCATGCGTCGTGCGATGCTGAAAGCGTCCTCCGCCTTGACGCGTACGACTTCGTCATAGACGGTGGTATTCAGCACCTTCGGCACGAAGCCGGCGCCAATCCCCTGAATCGGATGCGGCCCCTTGACGCCGCCCGACAAGACCGGCGACGCATCGGGTTCGACCGCAACGATCTGCACACCCGGCCGGCGTTCCTTGAGCAACTCGCCGACGCCGGTAATCGTCCCGCCGGTGCCGATGCCGGAAACGAAGAGATCAACCTGACCATCGGTATCACGCCAGATTTCCTCTGCGGTTGTCGTACGATGAATTGCTGGATTGGCGGGGTTTTCGAACTGTTGCGGAATGAAATAGCGGGCATCGGCCGCAGCCATTTCCTCAGCCCGCCGGATCGCGCCGCCCATGCCGTCAGGACCCGGCGTCAGTACCAGGTCGGCACCGTAGGCTTTGAGCAGCAGACGGCGCTCGCGGCTCATCGTCTCGGGCATGACAAAACAGCACTTGATACCGCGCGCGGCACAGACCATGGCCAGACCAATGCCGGTATTGCCCGAAGTCGGCTCAAGAATAATAGTATCGGGATGAATTTTTCCAGCCGCCTGCGCCGCATCGATCATCGATGCGGCGATCCGGTCCTTGACACTGTGCGCCGGATTGTAGAACTCAAGCTTGACCGCAATCGTGCCGTCAATGCCGGCCGAAAGGCGATTGAGTTTGACCAGCGGGGTGTTGCCGATCAGTTCGGTAACGTTGTTGGCGATTTTCATTTTTACTGACTCCTGCTGAATCGTTCAAAATCCTTCAAAACCACTGTACGGCGTAATTTTCAGGCGACTGCATAACGCCTTAGTTCAACTTGTACGCCATTTTTAACCGCATCTTCGGCACTAAGTAGCAGGTTTCGGGAGGCGCACTCGTCAACAAACTCTTCACCACAGTTGTTGCAAACCTGCGCAGGAACATGCTTCACAAGCAATGTTGTGCCAGCACGCTCCAGCGTCACGCTGGCAAAACCGGGTTGTGTTTGACCATTTTTACAGACTGGACAGATCATGATTTTCTCCTCTCGAAACCCGCTTCCCACAAGGCAGATTCAGGCTCATAAACAGTGATGATGACCGTCTCTGCCGCCGGCGTATCCGCCGCCACTACGTGGATCGGCCGGGAGTTTAGCCAACCCAGCATCAAGCGGCTGGGGTAAGGCGTGTCATCAGGGTAGTCGACAATAGTTTTCCCGTTATCCAGCACATAAGCAACATCGTCGACACCAATCGTCCGTTCAAACATCCGTTGCAAAGCATGTTTACGAAAAACCATTCCGTTTGACACCCGATGCTCCTGACGATTCAGTACTCATTGCCATCAATAGCCGCCACACCCGAACTTGGCGTCAAGCCAGAAACAGCTTGTAGGCCGGGTTATCGGTTTCATCCCAATGTGCATAATCCAGATTTTTCAGAAATTTCCGGAATTCGCCCATTTCGCTGTGCGGCACCTGCATGCCGACCAGCACGCGGCCATAGTCGGCGCCGTGGTTACGGTAATGGAAGAGGCTGATGTTCCAGCCCGCGCTCATGCGGTTCAGGAAATTCATCAGTGCGCCGGGACGCTCGGGAAATTCAAAACGGTAGAGAATTTCATTTTCGATGTTCGGCGAATGGCCGCCTACCAGATGACGAATATGGCCCTTCGCCATTTCGTCGTCGGTCAGATCGAGCGTCGCATAATCATGCTTGCGTAATTGCTCGACCAGTTTGAGCGACTCGGCGCGTGAGGCGACCTGGATGCCGACAAAGACTTGTGCATCGCGCTTGTCGTGATAACGATAGTTGAACTCGGTAATGTTGCGGGCACCGATCAGCGAAAGGAATTTTTTGTAGGCGCCGGGCTTTTCGGGCAGCGTGATGGCGAGCACCGCCTCGCGCTGCTCGCCGATTTCCGCGCGTTCGGCGATGAAACGCAGGCGGTCGAAATTCATGTTCGCCCCGGAGGCGGTGGCGATCAGTGTTTTGCCTTTCAGCTTATGGCGTTTGGCATATTCCTTGGCGCCCGCCACGGCCAGTGCGCCGGCCGGCTCAAGCACGGCGCGCGTATCCTCAAAAACATCCTTGATCGCCGCGCAAATGGCATCGGTATCAACCAGCACCATTTCGTCCACATACGCCTGACAGAGGCGGAAGGTTTCCTCGCCGACGTATTTGACCGCGGCACCGTCGGCAAACAAGCCAACGTGGTCGAGCCGAACGCGCTTGCCGGCTTTCAGCGAACGATCCATCGCGTCGGCATCAATCGCCTCGACGCCGACGATCTTGATCTCGGGCCGTACGCGCTTGATGTAGGCAGCCACCCCCGAGATCAGCCCGCCGCCACCGACGCAGCAAAAGATGGCGTGAATTGGCTGCGGATGCTGACGCAGGATTTCCATGCCGATCGTGCCCTGCCCGGCGATCACGTCGGGATCATCGAAGGGATGCACGAAAGTCAGCTTCTCGGCCTTCTCCAGTTCCAGCGCATGCGCATAAGCATCATCGTAGGATTCACCGGCCAGCACGACTTCACCGCCGCGCGCCTTGACCGCCTGTACCTTGATCTGTGGTGTCGTGGTCGGCATCACGATGACGGCACGACAACCGATTTTGGCTGCCGACAGCGCGACGCCCTGCGCGTGATTGCCGGCCGAGGCGCAGATCACGCCGCGTTTGAGTTTTTCCGGCGAAAGCTTGACGATCTTGTTGTAGGCGCCGCGCAGCTTGAAGGAAAAAACCGGCTGCATGTCCTCGCGCTTGAACAGCACGCGGTTGCCCATCCGTGCCGAAAGGCTGGGCGCAAAATCCAGCGGCGTTTCAATCGCAACGTCGTAGACCTGCGCGTTGAGGATTTTTTCGAGATAATCCGGGTGCATGGCAGCAAAAACTCTTCTTGGAAACCCACGATTCTAGCATCACGCAAGCAAAGCCTCTGAGCCCGTATGGATTGGTTGAACATCAGCGCAGAAGCCGGGCTATGGGGATTGTTCTTCTCCAGCTTTCTGGCCGCAACAATCCTCCCGGGTGGTTCGGAGGCTTTGCTGTTCGCGCTGCTCAAACTGCACCCGGACGCATGGTGGCCGGCGCTCGGGCTGGCCACTCTCGGCAACACACTGGGCGGGATGACTTCCTATGCTTGCGGGCGCTGGCTGCCGGGCTGGCAGCAACTGGAAAATTCAAAGGGGCGGGAATGGCTGCAGCACCGGGGCTCGCCGATCCTGTTGCTCGCTTGGGTGCCGCTGATCGGCGATGCCCTGTGCATCGGCGCCGGCTGGCTGCGCCTTGACTGGCGGGCTTGCATCGCCTTCATGGCCGTCGGCAAATTTGTCCGCTACTGGCTGGTTGCCCAAGGGGCGCTCTGGTAGGCGCGGCTCCCGCGCTCAGATACCCTTATCGTTCGGCGTCAGGATCAGTTGCTTGAGCAGATCGCCCATCGGCATATTGAGATTGCCCCCCTTGGGCGGGATCGCCGAGGTGAACCACCGGGCATAGATACGCGCCAGTTCACCGCTTTTCATCAATGCGATCAACGCATCATCGACCAGCTTTTTGAACTCGGGATCGTTGCGCCGCAGCATGATGCCGTAAGGCTCGTTGCCGTAATTTTCTTCGAGCACGACCAGCTTGAATCTGTCGGGCTCCGGGACATCGATCAACAACCCCTGCAGCAACACGTCGTCAAGAACCATGGCGTCGGCCTCACCACGCAACAACTGCCGCAAGGATTCATCATGGTCGCGACCAACGCGGAAATTCGGAAACACACCCTGGCGGAATGCAGCCGCCTTGAGATAGCCATCCGATGTCGTCCCGCTGGTCGTCACCACCGTCTTGCCCTTCATGTCTTTCAGCGAGCGAATTCCGGAATCCTTCTTGACCAGCGCTTTGACGCCTGCCACGAAGACGGTAACGGAAAAACCGACATAACGCTGGCGCTGATTCGTGTTGGTCGTTGAACCACATTCCAGATCGATCGTTCCGGCCTCCAGTATCATCTGGCGTGAGCTGGAGGTGACGGGCACCTGCACCACCGCGAGATCGGGCCGGCCGAGACGGCGTTTGATGGCGTCGGTCACACGCTGACACAGCTCTGCCGAGTAACCGACAACGTTGCCGTCTGCATCGAGGAAAGAGAAGGGAATCGATGACTCGCGATGCCCGACGTAGATCGCGCCGTAATGGCCGATCTTATCCAGCGTTGCCGATGGTGCGCCCGTGTTCTGCGCGTGCGCCGCACTAATGGCGGCGAACAGACCGGCCGCGAAAAATACAGGAAACGTCCATTTCATCGTCATCATTTTCAGCGGGGCTTTCCAGCGGCATGCGCCGTTTCACGCACAATCAGCCACTGGCCGTTTTCCTTGCGCCATTCGAGGGTTTTTTCGCTGCTGTCGCGATAGGCATCGACCGTATAAAGCTGACGAAAATCAACAACGGCAGCATTTGGTGCGCTCATTTGCACAGCCGGATTCTGTATTTCAATGCGAATGCTGCTGGGCTTGGCCAGGCGCTGCTCACGCTGACGTGCCCAGACTTCGCGGCTCTGGCCGCCTTCCGGAACAAACCCGGCCGCATAGAAAGCCAGGTAACGCTGGATATCGCGCGACGCCCAGGCCGCGCCCCAATCAGCGATACGTGCCAAAACCTCGGCTTCGCCGTCGACCGGTTCGGCAGGCTTGGCCTCGCTATTTTGTACGGCGGCAAGGGGTTGCGCAGCAGCAGCCGTCCGTCCGGCAACTAAAGTGCTGGCCGTGCTATCGACCAACTCTTTCGCCTTGCGGCCAAGGGCTTCACGATTCAGCGTGATGTCGGTCGGCGCGGTCGCGGGGCACAACTGAGCTAAATCGACGCTGGCAAGATCCTGTTCGTCCGGATTGTTTTCATCCTCCAGCCGCTTCAGCCCGAGCTGCTCAAGGAGGTTTCCCATGCCGGCATAACTGCGCAAATAAGCGATCGACAGGTCGATATCGGCATTAACCTGCGCGCGTCGGGCATCAAAAAATTCGTTCTGGGTGTTGAGCAGATCGAGCAGCGTGCGCTGGCCGATGTTGAACTGATCACGATAGGCCGCCCGTGTTTTTTCCACCAGATTGACCTGCAGCCCGATAAACGAAAGCTGATCGTTCAAGCGGACCGTCTCGTTGTAGGCAATCGACAATGTCTGGCGCATGTCGCGGCAAGCCTTTTCGCGCTGGTCGAGCGCCATATTCTTGCGCTCCCGATACTGACGGCTACGCGCCAGATCAGTACCGCCGTTGAACAGATTGTAGCTGAGCACCATTTCGACGACGTTGTTATCCCGATCGCCCGAGCCCTGATAATTATTCACCGATTCATTGCGCGCCCGCAGGTCAAGACGCGGCATGAAGCTCGCACGACGCCCTTCCAGATCAAATTGCGCAGCTTCGATATTTTCGATCGTTGCACGCAACGCCGGGTTATGTTGCAAAGCCTTTTGCAGCGCAGACTCGGCGGTATCAGGCAAGGCTTTGGTCAAGCCGGCGGGTGCAAACATCACCTTTGCGGGCTGCGTGCCAACCAGACGGACATAGCGCGCACTCACATCATGCAAGTTGGCATAAGCCGTGGTCAGATTGACGTCGGCCAGGGCCAGACGGCTTGCCGCCTGCTCGACGTCAACACGCTTGCCGACGCCGGACTCGGCGCGCTGCTTCAACTGCTCAAGCGCCGCCTGGTGCTGGATGTAGTTTTCTTCGGCGAGAAACACCAGTTGCCGCGAACGAACGACATCGAGATAGGCGCGACCGGCTTCAAGCGCGATGTTTTCCGAGGCATCGAGCAATTCGAAGTAACGGACCAGTTTGGCCTTGCCCAGGCGCTTGACCTCGCTGGTGGTAGCAAAGCCGTCAAACAGCATCTGGTTAAGCGTCAGCGTCCGTCCGCGCCGGGTGAATTTGCTGTCGACCCCGGCACTGTCCTGCTTGATGGTTTCGCGTCCGACACCGGTCGTGAGATCAAGCTTGGGCAGGAACCCGCCGCGTGCAACACCGATTTCTTCACCGGCTTCCTGAAAGGCGTGCCAGCGCGCAAGCACTTCCGGGCTCTTCAACACGGCAACCTGCGCGGCCTCTTTCAGGGTCTGGTGTGGCGACACCTGAGCCGCAAGGGGACCGACATACGCGACGACGACCAACAGCACGCTGCTGAAAATCGCGCGGTGGCGACTCAATTTTTGCTTCTTCATTGGCATCGGGGCAATATACACTGGCTAAGTCATTGAAGCAGCGGATTATACGCACCACGATTTTTTACGCTGTGCACAAATTCACGTTATCCGGATCACATTTCCTTGCCCACGCACGCTGATCCACCGCCGACCCACTGCTGCAGCGCCGCCGGAGAGGCCTTTCTCCGCCGCTGCCTGGCCGTGCTTCTGCTGCCGCTGACGGTCTGCTGCCTGGCCGCAACGCTTGACCCGGAAGCGCTGCAACAGCAGCTGCTCGCCCGCTTCGGGCCGGCCCGCGTCACCTTGCTCAATGACTGGCAGCAGTTGCTTGCCTCGGCCAGAACGATCGGCGAAGAAGCCAAACTCAAGCGGATCAACGATTTTTTTAACCGGAACATCGCCTTTGATGACGATACCGCCATCTGGCAGCAGAGCGATTACTGGGCGACACCGTTGGAAACCATCGGCAAGGGGAGCGGCGACTGCGAGGACTTTGCCATCGCCAAATACTACTCACTGCGCCTCGCGGGCGTCCCGGACAGCAAAATGCGGCTGATCTATGTCAAGGCCCGGCTCAAGACACCGACCGGCGTGATGCAGCAGGCGCACATGGTGCTCGCCTACTACGCCAGCCCGGGAGCCGAACCACAGGTGCTCGACAATCTGGACACGACGATCCGCGCGGCATCAAAGCGCCCCGATCTGCAGCCGGTGTTCAGCTTCAACAGCCAGGGAATTTTCGCCGGGGTATCCGGCAAGGAAGCAGCAAGCGCGGGCGGCACCGGCCGTCTCTCACGCTGGGCAGACCTGATGCGGCGCGCCCGCACCGAAGGCTTCGATTAAAAGATGTTTGACTGAGGACCCACACCATGTCGATGTATCGCCAACTCTGGCTCGCCATCATCATCAGCACGCTGCTCGCACTCGGCGGCAGCCTGCTCGCCTCGACCTTCAGCGCGCGCGGCTATCTGCAATCGCAGCTCTCGATCAAGAACACGGACAACGCGGCCGCGCTGGCGCTGGCGCTCAGTCAAAGCAATCCCGATGCGGTCACCGTCGAGCTTGCCGTTGCCGCGCTGTTCGATAGCGGCCATTATGAGCTGATCCGTGTCGTTGATCCGATGGGCAAGATCATCGTTGAACGTGTCGCCGAGATTGACGAACTCGATGCGCCGGCGTGGTTCGTTCGTCGCCTGCCGATCAGCGCCGCACCGGGAACGGCGCAAATCAGTAACGGATGGAAGCAGTTCGGCACCGTCACCCTGGTCAGTCACAGCCGTTTTGCTTATGGTGCGCTTTGGAAAAGCGTGTACGAGATGGTAATTGCGCTGTCCCTGGCCGGCCTGATCGGCGGCTACCTCGGCTCGCTGGTATTGCGTCGCCTGCGTCGGCCGTTGAATGCTGTAATTGCCCAGGCCAAAGCGATTACGGAGCGGCGTTTCGTGACCATCGACGAACCCGAGGTACCCGAACTCAAGCATTTGGCAATCGCCATGAACGCTACGGTTGGGCGGCTCAAATCAATGTTTGACGAAGAAGCGGCACGTCTGGAAACCGTTCGCCGTGAAGCCAACTTTGACCCGCTCACCGGGCTGGCCAACCGTGACCATTTTATGGCACGCCTACGCCAGGCGCTTGATGCCGAAGATGGCGCGAGCGGTACTTTGCTGCTCATTCGGCTGGCCGATCTGGCAGGCATCAACCGGCGACTTGGGCGGGCCGCAACCGATGATTTCCTGCGCCACACCGGCGCTGCAATCGGCGACTGCGCCGATCAACGCAGCCAGGGCATTGCTGCGCGTCTCAATGGCGCGGATTTCGCCGTGATGCTGCCCGGCGAGAGCAAAAGCCATGACGCTGCGGAAGCCCTGCTCAAAGCGCTCATTGAAACGGCCACACCCTATATCGAGGAGGAAACCGCGGCCTGGATTGGCGTCGGTAAATTCAGTCACGGGCTGGATATGGGCGCCCTGCTGGCGCGTGTCGACAACGCGCTGGCCGGCGCCCAGACTGAAGGCAAAAACGCCGTGCGCGATGCGATGGCCGACGATGACGAAGACCAGCCGCGCACTGCCGAACAATGGTCAAGAATGATCCATCGTGCACTGGACAATCAGTGGGTTCGCCTGATCTCTTTCCCCGTTGTCGAACTTTCGGGAAAGCTCTCGCACCGGGAATGCCCACTCCGCCTGATGTTCGACGAGAAAGGCGAGTGGCTGCCGGCCGGCCGCTTCCTGCCCATTGCCGAACGCCTGAAACTGACACCGGCGCTTGATCTGGCGGCTGTCACCCTGGGTTTGCAGGAACTGAAATCGCAGCCCCTGCTCGCCGGACTGGCGATCAATCTGTCGGCCAGCTCGGTGGAGGATGCCGATTTCCGCAAGAAACTGCTGGCACTGCTCAACGCACAGAAGAGCACTGCCGGACGCCTCTGGCTGGAAATCGCGGAAAACGGCGCACTCAAGCATCTGCCGATGTTCCGTGAATTGTGTCACGGCCTGAAGGTCGCCGGCTGCCGCATCGGGCTTGAGCACTTCGGCCACCAGTTCAGCCAGATCGGCCTGCTGCATGATCTTGGGCTGGATTATCTGAAGGTCGATTCAAGTTTCATCCGCGGACTCGACAGCAACCCGGGGAATGCGGCTTTCCTCAAGGGGCTATCGGGAATTGCCCACAACATCGGTTTGCAGGTGCTGGCCGAGGGCGTGGCCACACAGGCGGAGTGGGCAGCATTGAAGGACGCAGGCTTTGACGGAGCGACCGGGCCGGCGATTCGCGAACCCGGACCGATCTGAACGCATCAAGCGCAATCTCCCGGGGCCAGACTGCGACAGCCTGGCCCCCGACGCTTAGTCCGTCTGCAACTTGCCCTTGTTGAGCAGATCCTGAATGATCAACTGATCGGTCGTCAGGCCACCCGCAGACAAATCAACGCCTTGCAGGACAATCGTCTGGTTCTCGTTAGCGGCGCTGTAGCCCGAGGAAAAACCACCGCTCGAACTGACACGAACGATGGTATCGGCACCCGCTTTCTCGAAGTGCAGATAGTTGCCCAGATTGCCGGTGCCGCTCGCATGGTTTTCGCCCTGCAGGAGATCGCGCAGGTCAAGCTTGTCGCCGTTAGCCACGGTGTTGAAGTCGGTTATCCGGTCGACTGCCGGCGTGCCGGGGAGGCCCTGATCGCCGAGCTTCCAGGCAAAGACATCCGCCCCCAGGCCGCCGGTCAGCGTATCGTTGCCGGCACCGCCAATCAGACGGTCGTCGCCGGCGGTGCCGGTCAAAATATCGTTGCTTGCCGACGTCACGATCGGATTGATATCCAGACTGAGTGTCGTGGAAACCGGCAGCGAAGCATCCGTTCCCGGCGAATCCGTCGTGAAAGCGGTGACTGACACATCGTAGTGGCCATCCTGCTGACTTACGCCCAGAGCCGACACCTGTGCCGGCGTCAGACCGGAGAGAGTATAGGTGTCGGTTCCAGCCACGTAACTCGCGGTGAGCGCGGTGCTGCCGGCGAAGAAGGTCGCATACTCGCCAAGGCCTTTGAACGAGAACGTCGCCGTCTCGGAAGCGTCCTGATCAGGCATTGTGCTGTTGAGGTTCAGTGCAACGATCTGACCTTCGGCACCGAAAGAAAGTGTCGGTGTCAGGCTGATACCATCGGCAATACCATTAACCGTTACGCTCTGAATCACCGTCGTCAGCACCGGGTCCAGACCGGCTTCTCCCGACCAGACACCAAGCTGCAGGTTACTCAGCGTGCCGCTCCAGTTAATCGGCGGCTGCAGCGCAACATAGGCGGGAATAGCGCCACTGATCAGGGCGATTCCCCAGACGCCACCGCCCAGATTAGTCGCCATCGAGCCGGGGGAACCGGCGCCGGCAAACACCAGGAAGCCGTCGGGCACGTTGCTCAGGGTCACCGACGCAATTTCTTCCTTGGTATCGGTCAGGCTCACTCCGATCGACAACGGGATGCGCTGATCCTCGAAGCCAGTGGCCGGCGGTGCCGTGATCACCACGCCATCATCGACCGGATTAACCACGAGCGAGCCGGTGACGGAACTCGTTGTCACATTGCCGGCACCCGTCTCCTGACCCTGCACATAGGCGGTGTAGGCGACGACGCCGCTGGCGTTTGCCGCCGGCTGATAGGTCAGCTCCAGACTGGCGTTGTTACCGACACCGGTCAGAACGTAGTAAGTACCGTCCGGAACCCCGGCCACACCAGCCACCGCGGTCGGCGTGACCGGGGAACCACCGAAACTCAGCGAGCCGCCCACCGACTCCATGGCACTCTCATCGATCTGGACATAGACCTTGCCGGCAAGCACATTCGAACTGCTGCCATCGGCCGGATTGGCCAGCGTCAGCGTAATTGTCGCCGGACTGTCTTCAATTACGTCCGCATCAAGCGCTGTCAGCACGATCGGATCGGAGACCGGGGTGACCGGCGGCGTTGCGATGAACGAGGCATCATGCCGCCCACCGCCGTCATCGTAGGTCGTCAGCGTGGTGGTGAAACTGAACGGACCCTGATTGGCATTCCAGTTCGCGGGCGGCGTGATCAAAATGCCCGTGAGCAGAGCCTGCAGGCTAGCATCATCACCATTACCCTGCGCCGTCCAGATCGTTTGCGTACCAATCGTAGTCTGCATCATGCCCGTCACGATCGTCCCCGCCGGCAGCCCGGTAATGGTGACGGCGTACGGCGAGCTGCCGGTAATCTGTGCATCGACCACGGCATTGAGCGTCGTTGGCGAATCCTCGGTCATCGACACGCTGAGCGGTTCGGGAACCCACTTCGTGATGGTCGCGGCAGGTGTCCCCGGGGCACCCGAGGTGTCGGTGAAAGTATCAGAGGTCTGCAGCGTCCAGGTGGTCGAAGATGCCCGCTCAACACCGCCGGCATCCTGCGTGTAGGCAAATATGGTGATCGGCTGGTTGAGGCCGGAAAGCTGTACCGCCGTTCCATCCAGCGCGAAGCGGACAGGCTGATCCAACGCAGCGGTATTGAAGGCAAGGTCCGGCGTGTCGAGAATCCAGCGGCCGTTATTCATGCCGGGCGATGTGTTGCCGATATAGCGCCCGCCCTCGACGGTCACACCGACCGGTACGTTGTCGATGATGAAATAGAGCAGGCGTTCGCTACCGTCTACATCCTTCGCCCCACTGGCGTTTGTATCATCCTGCTGAGTAACGGTGACCTTGACTTCAAGCGTTGTCGTCGTAGCGATCACGCCGCCGGCATAGTTGTTGGTCGACACGGTGGCGTCAGTTACCGCCGCAACAGTGACGGTTTGTGAGCCATCGAACTGGGTGACCGTTGCCGGGAGGGTGCCGTCGTTTGACGGATCGCTGATCTCATACTTGATCGCAAAACTGCCGTCAGCGTCACCATTGGCGCCACCTTTGACAAACACATTGGCTGCCTGAACCGCAGTCAGCTTGTACCAGCCGGCATCAACGGCCAGTGCCGAACTGAGCAAGGTGCCCCCCAGATACAGGGCAAAAGGCTTTCCGGCCAGATCGGCCGCGTTAATCCATACCGAGTGCAAGGTTTCATTGCTGTCACTGTTCTGCACCTGAATCGCAAAGTTGACTTGCGTCAGCGTGTCTTCCAGTGCATTTGTTTGTGTTGCAAGCGTGGCCTCAGGCGATGGCGTCACCTGGATGGCGAGCGGAATCGTCGCACCTGAGAGGCTATTGCCATCGTTTTCGGTTGAGACAGCGCGTACCGTCAAATTGATCGTACCGCTGAAATTGGCATCGCTGACGACCAGCTTCGCGCTGCTCACTTCGGCTGGCGTTCCGGACCAGATACGTGCGGTGCCGACGCCCCCCATGAAGGTCAGACCTTCAAGCCTGAAACCGGCAGGAACCCCGGAGACAACGACTGAGACCGACTCTGAACCATCGCTATCAACTGGCGCCACCGAAGTGATGGCCCCGGACAGGCCAATCCGCCGGCTGCCGCCATCGACGGCCGATTCGGTCGTCTGCAACGGCGACTGGACGACGAGCGAGACCGGGTCCGCGACGCCACGCACATCGACCAGCAGGGGCAGCGTCGATGCGACCGATGTGCTGGTGTAAGCACCGAAGGTGTCGACCGAGACTGCCGAAACGGTCAGCGGAATATCGACGTTGCTGTTCAACGGCGGGGTGAGCGTCAGCAGTGTGGCCGTACTGAAATTGGCAATCGAAACGCTGCCTGCGGCAACCGTCAGCTCGACGCCGCCATAGAAAACTTTTGCGCCAGACGGTATGCCACTCACGGTGACGATGAAGGTCTCCGAAGAATCGGCACTGGTCGGACGAATGACCAGCGGGATCGCCGTATCCTCCAGCCCGACGGCCGGCGCATCCACCGCCAGCGTAACGGCATCGGCCACCGGTGCGATCACCAGGCTTGTCAGCGTGGCCGAACCGGAGATGGCCTGTACCGGCGCACCGCCATTCGGGTCGGTATCAATCGTCAGCGCCTGCACCTCGATCTGGAAGCTGCCGGCAACGTTGGCCGCCGCCTTGAACTGAACGGTGCTCAACGCGCCCATCGGGATCTGCAGCGGCGTTCCGGTGTAGGTCAGCACATGCAGGCCGGTGCCATCGGTGTATTGGAACTGCGAGCCGATCGCCGAACCGCCACCGAGCACCGGCGTCAGCAGCGCAAAGGTCTTCTCGCTACCGTCGGCATCCTGGTTGCTCCACGGCGCCTGAAAATTAAAGCCATCGCGGTTCAGGGTGAACCACTGGTCTTCCTGACCCGGCGTGGTATAGGCAAAACTGGCGTTCATTGTCAGGTCGGGCGTGCCGTCATTATTCGTATCGCTACCCACACGTTCAGCGACGGCGGTCACCGTGATGTTTTGCGTAAGATTGGCCACACCCGTCACGCTTGTTGCGCCCAAGGTATCGGTGGTCGTCACGGCGAGCGAAATCGTAGCGTCGACGCTGCTCTGCGGCGCCGGCGTTACGGTGTAGTTGCGGAAAGCACCGCTACTGATCGCCGCACCGCTGATCGTGTAGCTGCCAGCGACCGGGGCGACAACAACACCGAGTTCATCGCGCATCACCCAGCCAAGCGGCAACGCGTTGACCTTGATGCTGGTCAGGCTTTCGCTGCCATCGGTATCGGTCAGAGCGACGCTCTGCAGGAACTTCACCGGGCTGTCTTCAGCGGTGGAAACGGGGTCGATCTTCACGTCACCGGCGACTGGTGTGACATGCAGGTTAAGCGTTACGGTGTCGGTTTGGGTCAGTGTCGTCACCGTCGAATCGGTGTCCGTATCCTTGGCGCTGAGTTTCACCGTAATTCCGTTGAGGTCACCACTGAAATTGGCGGCACCTTTAATCGAAATGGGCGGGAAGCCGCTCTGCGACGTTTCCAGAGTATTGCCGGTAGCGCTCCAGAGAATCGTATAGAACGTACCGGCGGCAACTGTGATGCCGTTAACATAAATCGTTCCGTTACCTGCCGGATTGCCGATGATGACGTCCCGCCGTTCGCTGCCGTCGAGATCCTGGAAGGCAGCCGTCAGTAGCGGGGTCAGATTAAGTGCCGAATCCTCGGCAATTGTCGCGCTGTGAGAGACATCCGAGCCATTGATCTTCAAATCGACGGTGTCGGTGACCGCAAGGACTTCGACATGGATATTGCGGGTAGCTGGTGCACCTGGAATAGAGATCGACCGGTTGCCGCTGTCGTCCGTCTCATAACTTATGGCACGAAGCACCATGTCCACGTCATTGTGCCGGTTGACAGGGGGTAAAAGGGTCAACGCCCCGAACTCAGCCTGGGTCAGCTTGATTGCGCCAACATAACTGGCATCGGATGATAGATTGGTGTAATGGACAGATGTATCCAGGTTGCCTGAGCCATCAACGATGACAATGTTCATCGTATTGTTCGCACCGGTAAATAGAAGGGTCGTGCCATCACCTTTGTATATTTTTGCGCCAGTATCGATGCTTTCAAGCGAAATAAAACCGAGACGCTCAGCATGATCTCCTGTCACGGCTCCGTTCTGATCCAAATTATCCGTAATTGTCGGCATTTTCAGATTCAACGCCTTCAACTCATCTTCGTTCGTAGTCACTCCAGTGTGCGGGAGCCACGTTGGGGCGTCGGAAACCGGCGTGACATTGATCGTCAGCGTCGCCGTTCCACTATCGCTTGAACTGGCAGCCGTATAGGTGATCACGGGCACCGCGCCACTATAGTTGGCCGATTGGGGGGTGAATGAATAGTCCCCGTTGCTTTTCATCACAAAAACACCGAGTGTCCCGCCCGAAGCGGACATTACGGTTACCGAAGTGCCTGCGACTGTCGGCGTAAAAATATCCTGTATCCCATCACCATTCCGGTCAAGACGGAAGCTGGTAACCGTCGTTGTCTCACCGAAATCCGGGTCAATCGTGTCGTTGGTCAGAACGTTGCCACTGCGTGCAGCAACGTTCGCATTCTCGCGGATAGCTTTGACATCGTTGTTGATCACCACACCGTCGTTGGTGCCGGTTATCGTGATCGTCACTGGCTGATCGTCAAACGCGCCATTCGAGTCCGTTGCGCGCACCATGTAGCTCAGCACAAGGGTCTTGCCGGCCGGCAGAAAATCGAAGGCGTTATTGGCGCCCGAGTTGAAAGCCCAGGAAATGCCGTTCGGATTACTCTGCAAGGTCGTGCTTGGCTCACCACCCGTAACCGAAAACATGGCAAGCAAGGTGGCGGTCGGCGGCAAGGCACCGGTATAGGTACTGCTGGGGTCGAGCAAAACAGCGGAAACTTTCGTAGCAAGGACGGTGTCCGTCGTATCGATGTCGCTGATACTCAGGGTCCCAGATGTGCTCAGTATGAGATTCGTTTCTGCCAGCGCCGACACGGCGCTGTCGCCCGCACCAACCGTGATATTGGGCGCATCGTTACTGCCGGTCACCGTGACGGTCAGGGTGCTTGTGCTGACCGCCCCCTGAGTATCGGTAATCGTGTAAGTGAAGGCGTCGGTCACCTTCTGACCAAGCGCCAGTGCCTGAACGCCTGGTTTCGTATTGTCCAGCTTGTAGGTATAGCCCCCGTCAGCGGCGATGGTCAGCGTGCCATAGGTTCCGGCCACACCGGTAGCAACACTGCCGGTAGCAGAAGCAGGCGTACCGGCGGCGACCCCGGTAACCGTCAGCGTATCGCCAAAATCAGCGTCGGCGTCGTTCGTCAAAACATTGCCGCCGACAATCGTCGTGGCGACGTTGCTGTCGTTGTAACCAGTCTGGTCGGCCGCATCCTCGGTGACCGCTGCAATGTCGACAAAAGCTACCGGCGAATCGTTGGTGCCGGTAATGGTGACGGTGATGGTCTGGTCGACGTAGGCGCCAAAGTCGTCGGTAACGCGGGCGGTATAGGTCTGGGTGACGCTCTGACCTTCTTTGAGCGCTTGCGTGGCTGGCAGACTGTTGTTGAGGGTGTAGGTCCACTGCCCTGTTGAGGGATTGAGCAGCATGCTGCCGTAGGTGGTGCTCGG
>JBIKLY010000030.1:0-33025 GCA_044359525.1 Rhodocyclaceae bacterium
ACCTGGCGACCACGCCGGGTGCGGTGGTCTTCGAAAATGATGTGATGCAGCTGATTCAATACACGCCATCGACGCCAAAAGTGGCTGTGCGTCCCTTGCTGATTGTTCCGCCTTGTATCAACAAATTTTACATTCTTGATTTGCAGCCGGAGAACTCCTTTGTCCGTTATGCGGTGGAGCAGGGCAATACCGTATTTCTGGTTTCCTGGCGCAATCCGAAGAGCGAGCAGGGGCAGCTGACCTGGGACGACTATCTCGAATACGGGCCAATTACCGCGATCGCCAAAGTGCGCGAAATCTGCCGGGTTGATAAGGTCAATACGGTGGGCTGGTGCGTTGGCGGCACCATTCTCTCCAGCGCGTTGGCGGTGCTTGCGGCGCGTGGTGAAGACGTGGTGGCGAGCATGACCTTGCTGACCACACTGCTTGATTTTGCAGATACGGGCGAGATTGGCCTGTTCATTGATGAACGATCGCTTGACGCTCGCGACAAGGCGATCGGCAAGGGTGGCATCATGAAAGGCAGCGAGCTATCCGGCATGTTCTCGTCGCTGCGCGCCAATGACCTGATCTGGAATTACGTATCAAACAATTATCTCAAAGGCCAAAAGCCGGCCGCCTTTGATTTGCTCTACTGGAACGGTGACAGCACCAACCTGCCGGGCCCCTTTGTCTGCTGGTACATGCGCAATCTTTACCTCAACAATAGTTTGCGTGATCCGGGCAAACTGGAGATGTGCGGTGTGCGGGTCAATCTCGGTCAGGTCAATATTCCCAACTATATTCTGGCCACGCGTGAAGACCACATTGTGCCGTGGCAGACTTCGTATGCCGGGACGCGTTTGCTTGGCGGCGAGTCGAAATACGTTCTGGGTGCCAGCGGTCATATTGCCGGGGTGATCAATCCGGCGAGCAAGAACAAGCGCAGTTACTGGACCAACGATGATTTGCAGGCAGATGCCGAGGCCTGGCTGAGCGGCGCGCAGGAGCAGAAGGGAAGCTGGTGGTCGGACTGGAGTGTCTGGCTAAAACAGCATGCAAACGGGGAGCGTGCGGCGCGTAAAAAACTCGGCAATGCCAAGCACCCGGAAATCGAGCCGGCGCCAGGGCGTTATGTGAAAGAAAAGGCCTGAATCTTGCAGAATGAAGGACGCAATCGTGCCTAGAGTTGCGCTGGTAACCGGTGGTGTGGGCGGCCTGGGCGAGGCAATTTGCATCAAGCTTGCCGCACTCGGCTACAAAATCGTGACCACCCATTCGGCTGGCAATACACGCGTCAGCGAATGGCTGAAATCGATGAACAGCATGGGCTACGGGTTCAAGACCTACACCTGCGATGTCGATGATTTTGACTCATGCAAAGCCTGTGTCGGGCTGGTTACGCGTGAGGTCGGTCCGATCGATGTGCTGGTCAATAACGCCGGGATTACCCGCGACATGACCTTCAAGCGGATGACCAAGGCCGACTGGGATGCGGTAATTCACACCAATCTCGACAGCGTCTTCAATATGACCAAGCAGGTCATGGATGGCATGACCGACCGGAAGTGGGGGCGTGTCATTAATGTTTCATCGGTCAATGGCCAGAAGGGCGCTTTCGGCCAGACCAACTACGCCGCCGCCAAAGCCGGGATGCATGGTTTTACCAAGGCCTTGGCGCTGGAAGTGGCGAAATCCGGGGTGACTGTGAATACCATCTCCCCGGGCTATATCGGTACCCGGATGGTGACGGCCATCCCGCAGGAGATTCTTGATTCCAAAATCCTGCCACTGATTCCGGTTGGCCGGTTGGGCAAACCTGAGGAAATCGCTGGTCTTGTGGCCTATCTTGCATCTGATGAGGCCGCGTTCGTGACGGGCGCCAATATTTCTATCAATGGCGGTCAGCACATGTTTTAATCACTGGTGGTGTTTCGCCGCCTGCAGTTTCTACCTCAACAACGAAAGGAAATAATAATGACGCAACGTGTCGCTTTAGTTACTGGTGCTATGGGTGGTCTTGGGACCGCAATCTGTCAGGAACTGGCCAAGGCTGGTCATAAGGTAGTTGCCGCGTATCATCCTGAATTTGACAAGCCGGATGACTGGAAAAAAGAAATGGCTGCCGCTGGTTTCAACGACTTCATTTGCGTTGCTGGCGATGTGTCCAATTTCGACTCCTGCGCCGCCATGGTCGCCGAAGCGGAAGCCAAAGCCGGCCAGGTTGATATCCTGGTGAACAATGCCGGTATCACCCGCGACAAGATGTTTGGCCGGATGGAACTGGGTCAATGGGATGCGGTGATCGCCACTAACCTGACCAGCCTGTTCAACATGACCAAGCAGGTTTCAGCCAAAATGGCCGAGCGTGGCTGGGGTCGCATCATCAACATCTCCTCCGTCAATGGTCTCAAGGGGCAGGCAGGACAGACCAACTACTCGGCGGCCAAGGCCGGCGTGATTGGTTTTACCAAGGCACTGGCAGCCGAACTCGCTGCCAAGAACGTGACCGTCAATGCGATTACGCCGGGCTATGTGGCAACGGCGATGGTTATGGCGATCAAGCCGGAAGTGCTGCAGAGCATCATCGATACCGTGCCGATGAAGCGTCTGGCCAAGCCGGAAGAAATCGGTGGCGCTTGCGCTTACCTCTCTTCCGAACTGGCGGGCTTCATGACCGGTGCGACCATGAACATCAACGGCGGTTTGTACTACCAGTAAGCCGTTGTTGCCACGCAATGAAAACAGGCTCCGGTGGAGCCTGTTTTGCTGATGTATAATGGTGCTGTGCAGCATCAATAAAGCGTCAGAGAGCGCTCATGGTTTTTCAATGAATGGAGGGAAGGTTTTCATGTCGGAGTCGTCGCGACTGATCAAGAAATATCCGAATCGCCGTCTTTACGATACGAAGACGAGTGCCTACATCACGCTGAGTGATGTCAAGGATCTTGTGCTTACGACTGAACCATTCAAGGTGCTGGACGCCAAGAACGGTGAAGACCTGACCCGCAGCATTCTCCTGCAGATCATCCTTGAGGAAGAGACCGCCGGTGTGCCCCTATTCACCACGGATCTGCTCTCCCAGATGATTCGTTTTTACGGCCATGCGATGCAGGGCATGCTTGGAAAATACCTGGAAACCAACATCAAGTCGTTTACCGATTTTCAGAAGAAGCTGCAGGAGCAATCGCATTCGCTGTACGGAGATAACAGCAATCAGATGCAGAGCGACATGTGGTCCCAGTTCATGAATTTCCAGGGACCGGCAATGCAGACGATGATGAGCACCTACATGGACCAGAGCAAGAAAATGGTGCATCAGATGCAGGATCAGTTACAGAACCAGACACGCACCATGTTCACCGGTATCCAGATCCCCGGCTTTCCGCCCGATGCTGTGGCAAAGCCAAAGAACACCGAAAAATAAACTGCCCAGGCAGTTCGATTAAAAGAATTCCTCCGTGACCGTTGCTATCACCAAGCCGCCGAAAGTCGGCTTTGTCTCCCTCGGGTGCCCGAAGGCGCTTGTTGATTCCGAACAGATTCTCACCAAGCTGCGTGCTGAAGGCTACCTGATTTCGCCATCGTACGAAGGCGCCGATCTGGTGGTCGTCAATACCTGCGGCTTCATTGACGCAGCCGTTGAAGAATCACTCGATGCGATTGGCGAAGCCCTCAGTGAAAATGGCAAGGTGATTGTTACTGGCTGCCTTGGTGCCAAAGAGGACGTGGTACGCAACGCGCATCCGCAGGTGCTGGCGGTCACTGGTCCGCATGCGGCCGATGAAGTCCTGCTGCACGTGCATCGTCACCTGCCGCAACCGCACGACCCCTACACCAGCCTGGTGCCGCCGCAGGGCATCAAACTGACTCCGCAACATTTCGCCTATCTGAAAATTTCGGAAGGTTGCAATCACAGCTGCACCTTCTGCATCATCCCGTCGCTGCGCGGTCCGCTGGTTAGCCGGCCGATTGGCGATGTCTTGCAGGAAGCGAAAAACCTCGCTGATGCCGGCGTAAGGGAGTTGCTCGTTATTTCACAGGACACCAGTGCCTACGGCGTCGATGTGAAATACAAGATGGGCTTTTTTGGTGGCCGCCCGGTCAAGACGCGCTTGCGCGAACTCTGCGAGGCGCTGGCCGAGTTCGGCATCTGGGTACGCATGCATTACGTCTATCCCTATCCGAGCGTCGACGACCTGATCCCGCTGATGGCCGAAGGCAAGATTCTGCCTTACCTCGATGTGCCATTCCAGCACGCCAATCCCCGCATTCTCAAAGCCATGAAGCGTCCGGCCAGTGCCGAGAACAATCTTGAGCGAATCAAGGCCTGGCGCGCGGTCTGCCCGGATATAACGATTCGCAGCACTTTCATTGCCGGATTCCCCGGCGAGACCGACGCCGAGTTTGAAGAATTGCTCGATTTTCTCAAGGAAGCCCGCCTTGACCGGGTGGGCTGTTTTGCCTACTCGCCGGTTGAAGGCGCCGCTGCCAACGCATTGCCGGGTGCTGTGCCGCAGGAAGTGCGTGAAGAGCGGCAGCGCCGTTTGATGGAGTTGCAGGAGGATATTTCAGCCGAATTGCTGGCCGCGAAAATCGGGCGCGAGATTGAGGTGCTGGTTGACGCGGTTGACGATGAAGGAACGATTGCCCGTTCGGCGGCGGATGCGCCGGAGATTGATGGGCTGGTTTTCATCAATGATTATTTTGACGCTGAACCCGGTGACTTTATTCGCGTGCGGGTGGTCGATGCCGACGAGCATGATCTCTATGCGGAATTCTGTGAGCTTGATGCTTAGTTCTTGAACTGGATTGCTGTTAAAAAAAGACACGGCATGCCGTGTCTTTTTTTGTGCGCTATTTACATCATGATTTCGGTAAGTTTATCGCGTCGTTCGAGCTCGGATTCAAATTCGGTCAATTCCGGGCCGATTGCATCGCGAATCGAGATCATGCCAAGTGGCTTGCCGTCTTCGACCACCGGCATGTGACGGAAGCAACCTTCGTACATCATGTGCATGGCGTGGCTGAACGGGCGGTCCGGCTTCACTGATTGCGGGTTTTTGGTCATCACCGCAGCCAGTTTTGTTGTGTCCGGATCAAGCCGGGCAGCAACGACACGGTTGAGCACATCACGCTCGGTGAAAATGCCGATCAACAGGCCGTTTTCGACGACCAGCATGGCGCCGATTTTTTCCTGGGCCATACGGCAGGCTGCGTCACGCACGGTCATTGTGGCTTCGGCGCAGTGGATTTTCTGGTGACGGATTACATCGCTGATTTTTCGACTAGGCATTTTTCTGTCTCCTCAATGAATTTCTGATTCAAGTCGCAAGCGTTTGGCCGGTCTTGTTGCCTGCTACCGCCCGGTGACCTCATTGTTACCAATATCGGAAAAATTTGCTACCTTCGTCCCTGCGTTTTTTTGGACACTGGTAATCTTCGCTTTGGCCAAAATATTTCCTGATTGATGAGGCGCTGTGAAATCTGAACACATCATTGAGCAATTGCGGGCCATTGTTGGTGCCGATAACCTCCTGGTTTCCGTTGCCGATATGGCGCCTTACCTTGAAGACTGGCGCGGGCGCTATCGTGGCGCCGCGCTCTGCGTCGTCCGGCCGGCGGCTGCGCTCGAAGTATCCGCCCTTGTACGCACCTGTGCGCAAGCCGCTGTGCCTGTCGTTCCGCAGGGTGGTAACACCGGTCTGTGCGGTGCGGCGACGCCGGATTCCAGTGGTCTGGCGGTTGTGGTCAATCTGTCGCGCATGAACCGTATTCGCGACCTTGATCCGGCCAACAACACCGTGACCGTCGAAGCCGGCTGCGTTCTTGCCTCGCTGCAGGAAGCTGCGGCTGCCGCAGGGCGACTCTTTCCGCTCTCGCTTGCCGCGGAAGGGAGCTGCCAGATCGGCGGCAATCTGTCGACCAATGCGGGTGGCGTCCAGGTACTGCGCTACGGCAATACGCGGGAGCTGACCCTGGGGCTGGAAGTCGTTCTGCCGAACGGCGATCTGTGGAACGGCTTGCGCGGGCTGCGCAAGGACAATACTGGCTACGATCTGAAGCATCTCTTTATCGGCGCGGAAGGCACGCTGGGGATCATTACCGCTGCGGTAATGAAGCTATTTCCGCTGCCGCAGGCCAGTGCCACGGCCTGGCTGGCAATCGATTCACCGACGGCGGCCGTGCGCCTGCTCGGTGAATTGCAGGCAGCTTTTGGCGCCACACTAACGGCCTGTGAGCTGGTTTCCGATATTTCACTGGCGCTTGTCCTCAAGCACATTCCGGGATCTTTGCCGCCCTTATCGCCGAACGACTGGTATCTGCTGATCGAATTGTCCGGGGGCGGTGAGGCGAGCATTCTGCATGATGCGCTGGAAAATTTTCTCGGCAAGGCGCTTGAAAACGAGTCAATTCTTGATGCGGCACTGGCGCAGAGTGGTGAGCAGGCGAAGCGTCTGTGGGCCTTGCGCGAGAATATCGGCGAAGCACAGAAACTCGAGGGGCTGAGTATCAAGCACGACGTTTCGGTGCCGATCTCACGAATTCCCGAATTCATCGAGCGCGCTGATCAGGCGCTGGCACGAGCTTTCCCGGAAATTCGCATTGTCACCTTCGGGCATATTGGCGACGGCAACCTGCATTACAACCAGTCAAAATCCGGGGCGGGAGAAAATTCGATATTCCTTGCGGCACAAGTTGAGGTGAATCGCATCGTCTATCAACTGGTGCATGAACTGGGCGGCAGCATCAGCGCCGAGCATGGCATCGGACAGCTCAAGCGCGACGAGTTGTTGCATTACAAGAGCCCGGTTGAAATGGCGATGATGCGTGCGGTCAAGCAGGCCCTTGATCCACAGGGCCTGATGAATCCGGGGAAGGTTCTTGATGCTGCGGTCTAAGCCGGATCGAGGCGTTTTTTCTCGCGGATCATGCGCTCGAACGCCTCGGCTGTGACTGGCGGGCTGAACAGATAGCCCTGTAGCTGATCGCAGCCAAGATCGCGCAGGAAGCTCATCTGCTCTCTTGTCTCAACACCTTCGGCGACAATTTCCTGGCGCAGCTGTTTGCCCATGGTGACGATGGCTTGCGCGATTGCGCAATCATTTTCGTCGCTTGGGATGCCAATGACGAACGAGCGATCGATCTTCAGTGTGCTGATCGGAAATTTTTTCAGATAGGCAAGGCTGGAATAGCCGGTGCCGAAGTCATCGAGGGCCAGGGAAAACCCCATTGCCGCCAGCGCGTTCATGATCGGAATGACATTTTCCTGGCCACGTACGAGGAGACTTTCAGTGATTTCCAGTTTGAGCAGTTCGTGCGGAATGCCATGACGTTCAACTACGGCCTGTAGTCGTGCCGGCAGCTGGCTGTCAAACTGGCGGGCGGAGAGGTTGACCGCAACCGGCGCCGCGTCCAAGCCGCAGTCCAGCCATGCCCGGAGCTGTCGACAGGCTTCTTCCAGTACCCAGCTACCAATCTCAAGAATCAGACTGGTTTCTTCGGCCACGGGGACGAAGCGGCCTGGTGGAATCATTCCGTGTTCGGGATGCGGCCAGCGGAGCAGTGCCTCGGCACCGACGATGCGCCCGCTGCGCAGGCTCACCTTGGGCTGGTAGTGGAGGCGGAGCTCCCCGGCGCTCAGCGCATGGCGCAATTCGTTTTCCAGTTGCCAGTGTTCCTTGGCACGCTGGTTCATTTCCGGGCCGTAGAACAAATACCCTGCTTCTCCATTCTGTTGCAAGCGCTTCATCGCAACATCGGCAAAGCGCAACAATGCAGCGCTGTCGAGGCTGTCTTCCGGGTAAACCGCGATACCGATGCTGGCACTGATATGCAGCGCCTGGGAATCAATGACAAATGGCAGGTCGAGTGCGGCCAGCAGTTTCTGCGCCACAATCGCGCTGTGTTCGCGTTTCTCGATACTGATCAGGGCGGCGACAAACTCATCGCCGCCGACTCGTGCCAGCACGTCTTCGTCGCGTAATACCTGCCGGAAGCGCTGGCCAACCTGGCGCAAGAGTTCGTCGCCGATTTCGTGGCCGAGCGTATCGTTGACCGTGGTGAAGCGATTCAGATCAATCACCAGCAAGGCACCATGATCATTGCTGCGACGCGCAGATGTCAGCGCCTGTCCGACCAGCTGACAGAGCAGAGTACGGTTTGGCAGCCCGGTCAGGCTGTCGTAGTTGACCAGACGCTGCATCCGCTCTTCGGCCGCCCGTAACACGCTGATGTCCGAAAAGATCGAAAAGGCATGGGTGATCTCACCATCGTTTTGCCGCACGACACTGATCGTCACCGATTGCGGAAACAGCTCGCCGTTTTTGCGCTTGCCGATGATTTCACCTTGCCAGGCGCCGGCGCCGTGCATCGCGGCTCGTACCTCGGTGCGAAAATCGGCGCTGTGCACGCCGGAGCGCAGCAGGTCGGGCGTCTGGCCGATAGCTTCGCTGGCCGAGAACCCCGTGATTCGTGAGAATGCCGAGTTCACTGAAACAATACGTTCGTCCGTATCGACGATCAGGATGCCTTGGTCGCTGTCTTCAATGATACGTGCATGCAGCCGCAGCTTTTCTTCGGGCGACAGGCGATCGGCGATTTCTGAAAGGTGCGCGACCAGGCCGAGCGGCTCACCGTCGTCGTCAAGAACCTGAGTCAGCGACAGATCAGCACGGAAAATCTCGCCGGATTTTTTGCGCCGCCGAACTTCCATGAATGAACTGCCTTCTTCAAGGAACAATTCGGGAAGTTTTGCATTCAGGTCGTCCGGTGTGTCCGCGTAAAGGAAGAGAACATGGCGACCGATTGCTTCTTCTTGCGTATAGCCGAACAGGATTTGCGCACCGGCGTTCCAGCCCGTCAGATAGCCAGCAAGATCCATTGAAATGATTGGCTCATCATGCGGCAAATCGTTCGTAATTTCCGGAAAGTCCGCCTGTTTTATGGCTTCCGGGGCGTCTTTTTGAAGCGACTGTAGCGTCCGTTGCAGATCATTCAAGGTTTGCGCAAGCGCGTCACCGTGCAGTTCCTGCGCTTGCCCGCAGAGCACAAGACATTGAGCGAGGCGCTGATCAGTCATTAGCCATATCCTGTTTGCCGTGAATGACACCGAGTATCCAGCGGTGTGCTTTGATATTGATCTGGTTGAACTCGTCTGGTGCTACCCGCAAGCCAGGCAGCAATTCGGCGAGGGCAACGCTGTCAGCATGCTCTGCTGCCGTGAGGGCAAGCAACAGTTGACCGGTTTCCCCGTCGTGCTCAAGCAATGCGCGGGTTAGTCCGTCGGAGAGGTGCAAAGGTTGCAGAATTTCTGCAAGGGGCAGACCAAACAGGACGCCGAGCAGTGAAAACATGCCGGCCATGAAAGCCTGTTCCTGCTCTGCCTTGTCGAGTCCTGCAGCGCTTGCCAGCAACTCCATACTGCGTGCGCGTACGCCGGCCCGTGCCAGCAACATGGCAGCGCGGTGGTCGTCCTTGCTGGCGGCAAATAACAGCAGGTTCAACCAGCGCTTCAATTGCTGGCGACCGAGAATCAGGATGGCCTGTGAAAAACTGCTGACGCGCTTGCCTGGACCCATGCCAACGGAATTGACGAGACGCAGCAGATGGTAGGCAAGCAGCGGATCACGCCGGAAAATGTCCTCGATTTCTCGCGTGTCAGCGTCGGCGGCTACCAGTTGCACCAACTTTAGCGCCAGCGCCCGTGAGGTTGTTTGGTTGCCAACCGCTTTGGCTGGTGGCGCCAGATACCAGTCGCCGGATAGCCATTGCGCAGCTGGCGGCAAGGTCGGTCGGCTGGTTTCGTCAGATCGGTGAACGGAGTTTTCCGCTGGCAACTGAAAACCGGCGTCCAGCAATTCCTGTAGCAGACCGGGTGGATGGGTGTGGGCCGTCGGGTCGACGAGGCAGGGCAGCGCTGCCGGCAAAGCGAGAAAATCCGGACATGTGTTCAGTGGCAGCAGCAAATCCGTATCGCCGTCGCCAAAGCCAATCAGCAGACCCGCCGGATTGAGTTTTCGGTCGGCGACGAGGTGCAGGAACAGAAGTGGAGGTGACAGACCCATTACGCTTCTCCGGCATCAATGAAAATCGCATTTCATCTTACTCCGGGTACGGCACAAAATGACCGAATCAGTGAGCTGATCGCTTTCTTATGCGGCCTGAGAGCCGTTGTCGCTCGACAGCCACAACCTGAAGATCTCCGCAGCCGGCAGCGGACGGGCAAACAGATAGCCCTGCGCGAGCGGGCAGGCGAGGTTCATCAGCAGTTGATAGTGGATGGCTGTTTCAACGCCCTCGGCAACGACCGAGAGGCCCATGCTGCGAGCCAGCGAGAGAATGGCTTCGACAATGGCGCGGTCGTTGGCGTTATCAGGCGCATCCTTGACGAAAGCCCGGTCGATTTTCAGTTTTCTGACCGGGAAACGTTTCAGATAGGCGAGGCTGGAGTAGCCGGTGCCAAAGTCGTCAATCGACAGGCTTATTCCGAGAGCATGGAGCTCGTGCAGGATCAGCAAGGTTCGCTCAACGTCCGACATCAGCACGGTCTCGGTGATTTCAAGTTCGATATCACCTGGCGAGAGCTGATACGCATCGAGCTGTGCCTTGACGCGTCCGGCCAGTTCGCTATCGCGGAACTGATAAGCGGAGAGATTGATTGCCACAGGTACGGTCGTGATGCCGTCATCCCGCCACTGGCGAATCTGGCGGCAGGCTTCGCCGATCACCCAGCCACCGATCGGCACGATCAGGCCGCTTTCTTCAGCAATCGGGATAAAGCGATCGGGTGGCATCAATCCGAGTTTCGGGTGTTGCCAGCGGATCAGTGCTTCCATGCCGCGCAGCGCGCCGGTGCCGCAGTCAACAATCGGCTGGTAATAAAGAACGAATTCTTTTCGCTCAACGGCTTCGCGCAGACTGTTTTCAATCTGGAAATACTGCTCGGCATCGGCATTCATTTCCGCGCTGTAGCTGCGGACGGCGTTGCGCCCCTCGGCTTTGGCCCGGTACATCGCCGTATCGGCGTTGCGCATCAGCGTGTCGACACTGTTGCCGTCGCGTGGATAAAGCGCAATGCCGATTGACGGCGTGATGTAGAGCTTGTGTGAATCCACCGATAAGGGCCCGGAGAACTGCTGGAACAGTTTTTCCGCGACGCGCTGTGATTCGTCGGCGCCTTCAAGTCCGGTCGCCACGACCACGAATTCGTCACCGCCGATACGTGCCACCGTATCACCGGCACGCAGCCCCCCGCGCAGCTTTTCGGCAACCTTGCGCAGTAGCTGGTCGCCAATGTGGTGACCGAGCGAGTCGTTGATCGTCTTGAAACGGTCGAGGTCGATGAACATGATGGCCATCGGCTTGCCGTCCGACTGCGCGGCGTTGATCGCTTCCTCGATTCGCGTTTGCAGCAGGTTGCGATTGGGCAGGCCGGTCAGCGAATCATGCAGCGCCAGATAGCGCAGGCGGCGTTCGGCACGGCGTCGCTCCACGACCTCGGCCTGTAGTTCTGCCGTGCGTTCTTCAACCCGGTTTTCCAGTTCATCGCGCGAGCGCAGCAACTGTTCTTCGGCCTGTTTGCGCTGGGTAATATCGGCCGCGATGATCAGGAAACCATCGATTTCACTGCTCGCCCGGCGCAGCACGGAGACCGACATCTGCGCCGGGAAGCGGGAGCCATCCTGCCGTTGCAGTATCCACTCGCCTTCGATAATGTCTCCCGCCCTTGCTCTGGCGAACAAAGGGAAATCGCTTTCACTGGCGGGCGCGTCGCGATTTCCCTGTGCGCGTTCCTCGGCGACAAAAATTTGTGCCAGGGTGCCGCTTTCGACCAGCGTTTCCGGGCTTATTCCGAGCAGCGAGTTTGCCGCCGGGTTGCAGGTCTGGATTTTTCCTGATTGATCGACCGAAATGATCAGATAGTTGGCGCTGTCGAGAATGGCCCGTTGCAGCATTTCGCTTTCGCGCAACGCTTCTTCAGCCCGTTTGCGCTCGGTGATGTCCTCATAGTTCCAGATCGATCCGGCTTGTGGCTGGTTTGCGTCGATGGCCTTGCCGGTCATGCGTGACCAGAAGGGTTCGCCGTTTTTGCGCAGATGCAGCATTTCTGCCGTGAACGTCTTGCCACTTGCCATCTCGCTATAGGCGGCTTCACCGGCCTGTTGCCAGGCAGCTTGCGAAGGGAAGGCGAAGCGCATCGACTGGCCGGGCAAATCGTCGGTGGTATAGCCGTAAATTTCCAGCATGCGCCGGTTGCAGCGCTGGATGATGCGGTTCTTGACGAAAGCGATGCCGACCGTGCTGTGGTCAAGAATCAATTGTTGTTCGGCCGATGCCGCAAGTAGCGCTTCTTCGGCTTTTCTATAGACAGTCCGGTCTTCGAGAATCCAGATGGTGCCTTCGGTGGGCTGTTCGGGATTGGCGAGATAGCCGATCAGATTGACCCACAAACTGACACCATCATGACGTTGCATGTAAAGATCGGATTGAAAGGGATGGCCACGGGAGAGCAGCGGAAAAGCTTGTTGGCCCAGTGCCTCATATTCTTCATGCGAGCGGTAGAGGATGCTCGCCGGCAAGCCGATCCCTTCGCTTTCCAGATAGCCGAACATCTCGCTGAAGCGCGGGTTGTAGCGGGTGATCTTTTTATCGCGAGTGAATAATATGGCGACTGAAGCGTTGTTCATGAAGGCTTCGAGTTCGCGTACGGTACTCGCCAGGTGTTCGCGTGCGCGCCGCGCCTCCTCGATGTCAGCAAGGATCCAGATGGTTCCCTTGCCAGTGTTGTCCGGGTCAAACGCCTTGGCATATACGTGGCACCAGATCAGGCTGCCATCTTTGCGTTTGTAATGGGCATCGGTTTCGAATGATTGCCCACTGCCTAAGCGCGGGCCAGCGGCTGCACCGAATGCATCGTAATCGGCCGGGGACGGGTAAATGCTGACGCCTGGCTGGCCGGCCAGTTCTTCCGGCGTGTAGCCGAGAATCTCTGCGCCACGGGTATTGCAGCGCTGAATCACCCGGTCACGTGAGTACAGTATGCCAACCGAAGCGTTGGCAAAAATCGCCTCCAGTTCGAGCAGTATCCGCCGGTTTTTTTCTTCGGCGGCCTTGCGTGCGCTAATGTCGCTGATGATCCAGATAGTGCCTTCTGGCGGGTTCTGCGGGTCGATCAGATAGGCAACCGCGTCGCCCCAGAAAAGCGTGTTGTCCTGGCGCCGGAATTGGATCTCCGCCACATAAGGAACGCCGCTCGAAAGCAATGGGAAAGCCTCGCGGCTGGTTTTATCCATTGCTTCCAGTGATGGGTAAAGTGTCAGCGTTGGCTGGCCGACGCCTTCGTCACCATTGAAACCGAATATCTCGGCAAACTTGCTGTTGTAGCGTGTGATCAGGCGGTTCTTCGAGAATCCGATGGCGACTGGCGCGTTGGCCATGATTGCCTGGAATTCGAGCAGCGTGCGCCAGCTTCCGGTGAGCGGGTTATTGCCCATGCTGTCGTTGGGTGAAAGGGCGAGCAGGATTTCCGGCGACGTAGACGTGGTTGGAACCAGCTGAATCATCACCGTCTGCTTGCTGCCAGTCGAGTCTACCAAGGTGCTGATCAGGGGACTGGGCTGCTGCTTATTTCGTAAGGCACCGCTGATCCAGTCGACGGCCGCCGGGTTGTCCAGCGTGTCGGAAAAAAGCGTCCCGGTGATTTCCTGCGCGGAACGTTGCAGCAGCGTAAGGGCCGCAGGATTGGCGTAGGCGACCAGAGCGTCGTATCCCAATACGATCAGGGGAAGTTCGACCCAGTCGAGATTATTGCGGGCAAGCTGTGCGGAGGTCACGGGTTGTTTTTTACCTGTTCACCGGATAGCTGCATCTTAGCCTTTTCCAGATTTTGAAAAAGGGCTTTCGATGCTAATGGAGCGTCGGCGATTTGACGACAGATAGGCCGCCAGGCACCTTACGAAAGAGCTCATCGATGGCTTGCGCATCGAAATGATATTCGCGGTTGCAAATGTCGTCCTTGATGACGATTTCGCCATGTTCCTTGAGAACGGTATCGACCTCGTCACGACCGAGTGACAGGAGCATCGAACCGACCTTGTCCCAGTCTTCCGGGCAGTCGTGGATGACCGCTTGCGCAGCGAAGACGCGCACCGTTTCTTCGTGAAAAAGGCGCGTTAGCAGGGCTTCAGCTGGTAGCGCAATCAACTCTTCGGCTTTCACCGTTGCAGCGAGTGCCTCGATGCGCGACCAGCCATCGGAATCACGCAGATCAGCATCCGGCAACTTCTGCAGAAAGAGGCCGGCGGCGCCCGCCGGCGATGCGGCGAGGAAAAGGCGTGAGGGTAGCTGTTCAGACTGTTTCAGGTAGTGTTCAAAAATTTCGGCAATGCTGTTGCCATCGAGCGGCACAATGCTTTGGTACGGCTCGCGCATTGACGGCAGCTCGAGCGAAAGTAGCAGTTGGCCATGGCCAAGCAGCTCGGGCGCCGGCCCGGCTTCGACCGTCGCTGCGCATTGCGCCATGCCGCGAATGTGCAGACGTTCGTTGCAGTCGATGACGAGCAGGGAGACCGGGCCGTTGCCGCGCAGCTGAACCGTCAGACGCCCCGGTTGCTTGAGGTTGCTGCCAAGGAGCAGCGTTGTCGCACTCATTTCACCGAGCAGCTGGGCGACCGCCGCCGGGTAGTTGCGGCCGGCCAGCAGTTGCTGCCAAACGGGGCCGATGCGAACGACTGCACCACGGATATCGAGGTCGTCGAGCAGGAAGGGCTGTACGTAATCGTTCATGATCCTGTTTCAAATTCGGTGTTGTAGCGTTCGCTGTCGAAGCCGACCAGCAGGGATTTTCCGGTGTCGGCCACGGGGCGCTTGATCAGGCTTGGATACTCGGCCATCAGCGCCAACGCTTTCGCCTCGTCGACATCCGTGCGTTGCGCTTCGCTGAGTTTTCTCCACATCAGGCCGCGTGTATTGAGCAGTGTTTTCCAGCCGACACGGCGCTTCCAGTCGGGCAGGTGGGTGGCGGCGACGCCGGTCTTTTTGTAATCAACAAACTCGTAGGCCACACCGTGTGCATCGAGCCAGGCGAAAGCTTTTTTCATCGTGTCGCAGTTCTTGATGCCGTAGATTTTGTTAGCCATGATTTCGTATTTTTGTATGCTAAAAAAACCAGCTATTGAAAAGCAGGCATTCGAACGTCGAAGGAGAGGGGACGCCCGGTTGCGAAGCGGGCTGGCGTAATGTTTGGGCGCTGGGCTATGCGAACTACTTAAGCAGCCAGTAGCCTGCACCGGGAGATGCGAGAAAGCGTCTCGCCCATGGCTTCGCGGGCGATTGCTGTGTCGTAGTTGGCCTGCCCTCGAAGCCACCACCCATCGCTAAGCCCGAAGTACCGACACAGCCGCAGGTCGGTATCGGCAGTAATGGCGCGCTTACCGGCGACGATGTCGCCAATTCGTTGAGGCGGGACGCTGATATCTTTGGCCAAGCGGTACTTCGTCAGGCCCAGCGGCTTCAGAAATTCTTCTTCCAGCATTTCACCGGGAGAAACAGGGGGCACAGTGCGCATGATCAAATTCCTTTAGTGATAATCCACAATCTCAACGTTCTTTGGGCCCTCTGCGGTCCAAACAAAGCACACGCGCCACTGATCGTTGATGCGAATGCTGTGCTGACCCTTGCGATTTTCTTTCAACGCCTCCAGCTGATTTCCTGGGGGAACCCGCAGATCTTCCAATACAGCAGACCAGTCAAGTTGCTCAAGCTTGCGGAGCGCAGATCGCTCAAGATTCACCCAACGACGAACACGTTTCCCAAGGAAAAGCGCCTCTGTGTCCTTGCAATTGAAGCTCTTGATTGCCATGCACAGATATTAACGCTTCGCAGTAATAACGGCAAGCGTTATTGTTTGAGCAGTGGTCGCTTTTTCTGCTGGACAAAGCGTAGAGAGTTGCCTACTTGACCAGCTTGCTCATGAAGGCCTGCAGATGCGCGGGGCGAATCGGTTTGACGATGTAGCCCCTGGCGCCACCGGCACCGGCGCGTTCGACCAGTTCGCGGGTGGCGCTTCCGGTGACCATGACGACTGCCGTTTTCGGGCTGGCTTCGCGGATCAGGGGGAGTGCATCGAGACCCGACATGCCCGGCATTTCAACGTCGAGACAGAGGACACCCGGCCGGTATGTTTTTGCTGCCTCGACCGCGTCTTTGCCATTGGCGACCAGGTGGACAACACTGAAACCCAGTTCGCTGAGCAGGCCCTTGAGCAGGAAACGGATCGAACCGTTATCGTCGGCGATGACCACACTGCGTGGGTTGAAGGGCTTTCTGGCCGGTGCTTCAGCCACTTCGGTGTCTGTTGTTGCCAGTTTTGCATGTGCAGCGGTCGCCTGCTGCCGGGCCTCCCAGACGACTTCAACTTCCTTGATGATCTGGGCCTGCCCGAAGGGTTTGCGGATGAATCCGGCCGCACCGGCATCGGCAGCGCTGCGTTCAACTGCAGCGTCGTCCGAGGCGGTCATGAACAGCACATCGATCAGGGGGTTCGCTTCGTGTATTTCGCGAAGTACATCCAGCCCGTCTCGCCCGGGGAGCTGGTAATCAAGACAGATGATCTCAGGATTTTTTTCGCGAATTGCCGCAGTTATCCCGTCGCCACTTTCCAGTGCGGCGACGACTTCGTAGCCGCGATCAGCCAGCAATGCGCTGAGCAGTGCCCGCATTGACTCTTCGTCATCAACGATCAAAACGCGCATGGTGTCTCCCCAAAAGTGATCGTGTACTAGATTTTTTAGTGCTTCAGTCTGGCAAAGGCACTGGCCATTGCGCCGGCGGCTGCCGGTTGCTGCGCTTCGCGATGCCGGGCTTTGGCGCTGACCGGCGCACCGCTGCTTTTTTCTGCAACTGGAATTTCATCCGCAAGACGCATGGTGAGCGCAATACGCTTGCGCGGCAAGTCGACTTCAAGCACCTTGACCTTGACCACATCGCCGGCTTTCACGACTTCGCGCGGGTCCTTGACGAATTTGTTGGCGAGCATCGAGATATGCACCAGACCATCCTGATGTACGCCGATGTCGACGAAGGCGCCGAAGTTGGCGACGTTGGTGACAACGCCTTCAAGCAGCATGCCCGGTTGCAGATCCTTGACGTCTTCAATGCCGTCCTTGAATACGGCCGCTTTGAATTCCGGGCGCGGGTCGCGGCCCGGTTTTTCGAGTTCCTTGAGAACATCCTGCACGGTCGGCAGGCCGAATTTTTCGTCGGTGTATCGGGTCGGCGTCAGTGCCTTGACCAGTCGTGAATCGCCGATCACGTCACGGATGCCCTTCTTGATGTCGGCGAGGATGCGCTCGACCAGCGGGTAGGCTTCCGGGTGGACGGATGAGGCATCGAGCGGGTTGTCGCTGCCGTTGATGCGCAGGAAGCCGGCGGCCTGTTCAAAGGTCTTGTCGCCAAGACGCGGCACCTCCCTGAGCGCCTGGCGGTTGCGGAAGGCGCCGTGCTTGTCGCGGTGCGCGACGATGTTGGCGGCAAGCGTCGTGTTGAGGCCGGAGACGCGGGTGAGTAGCGGGATCGATGCGGTATTCACGTCGACGCCGACAGCGTTCACGCAATCCTCGACCACCGCGTCGAGCGCCTTGGCCAGTTTGCTCTGGCTGACGTCGTGCTGGTACTGGCCGACGCCGATCGACTTTGGATCGATTTTTACGAGTTCGGCAAGCGGGTCTTGCAGGCGGCGGGCAATCGATACGGCGCCGCGCAGGCTGACATCAAGCGCCGGGAATTCGCGCGAGGCGTATTCCGAGGCCGAATAAACCGAGGCGCCGGCTTCGGAGACGACGATCTTGCTCATGTGCAGTTCGGGCTGCAGCTTGATCAGGTCGCCGGCGAGCTTGTCGGTTTCGCGTGAGGCCGTGCCGTTGCCGATGCTGATCAGATCAACATTATGCCGGCGCGCCAGCTGGGCCAGTGTGTGCAGTGCGCCATCCCAATCACGGCGCGGTTCGTGCGGGTAAATGGTGGCGGTGTCGAGCAGCTTGCCGGTGGCGTCGACGACGGCCACCTTGACGCCGGTGCGCAGACCGGGGTCGAGGCCCATGGTGGCGCGTTGGCCGGCCGGTGCGGCGAGCAGCAGGTCGTGCAGGTTTGAGCCGAAAACGCGGATCGCCTCTTCCTCGGAACGCTCGCGCAGGGCGTTCATCAGTTCGAGTTCGAGGTGCAGGAAGACCTTGATGCGCCATGTCCAGCGCACCGTATCGGCCAGCCACTTGTCGGCCGGGCGGCCCTGGTCGGCGATGCCGAAGCGTTTGGCGATGCGCCCTTCGCAGGGGTTGTGTCCCGGCGGACGATTGGCTTCGTCTAGCTCAGTATCAAGCAGCAGGGCGATTTGCAGCATGCCTTCGTTACGGCCGCGCAAGAGCGCCAGTGCACGGTGCGACGGGATGGCGCGGATCGCTTCCGAGTAGTCGAAATAATCGCGGAATTTCGCGCCGTCGGTTTCCTTGCCGGCGACGACCGTTGATTTGACGACGCCGTGTTCATCCAGATACTCGCGCAGGCCGCCGAGTAGTGCGGCGTCCTCGGCAAATTGCTCCATCAGGATCTGGCGGGCGCCGTCGAGCACGCTCTTGATGTCGGCAAAGCCGGCTTCGGCATTGAGGTAGGCGGCGGCTTCGCCTTCCGGCGAGCGCGTCGGGTCGGCGAGTAGTGTCTCGGCAAGCGGCGCAATGCCGGCTTCACGGGCGATCTGCGCCTTGGTGCGGCGCTTCTGCTTGTACGGCAGGTAGAGGTCTTCGAGACGCTGTTTGGTCGCGGCCAGGGCGATTTCGGCAGTCAGTTCCGGCGTCAGTTTGCCCTGCTCATCGATCGAGGCGAGGATGGCGGCGCGCCGGTCTTCCAGCTCTCGCAGGTAGATCAGGCGCTCATCGAGCAGGCGTAGCTGGATGTCGTCGAGGCCGCCGGTGACTTCCTTGCGATAGCGGGCGATAAAGGGCACGGTGGCGCCTTCACCAAGCAGTGCAACGGTGGCCACGACCTGTTGTGGACGACAGCCGATTTCTTCAGCAATTTGTTGGGCAATACGGAGTTCAATGGAAGGCAGCATCAGGGTTCGCGGAGTGTGAATGGCAGTGGTTTGAAAAAAGAGCGCGAACTATGCAGAATCGGGCGCGAAAACTCAAGCGCGAAAATTCTTCCAGCCCCATGAGGCGCATCGCTTTGCCGGATTTCGGAAAAGTGGGTTAGATTATTGTCTGTTGCCTGATGAGCGCAGTTGATCGCTTCGGACACTGTTCGATTTCCGGTCTGGGCGTGTTTGCAGAATCGTATACAAGGGAGAACAAAAATGAAGATTGATATCGAACGTCTCGGTTTGAAGGAAGTTCCGGTTGATCCGGACACGCTTTTTACTTTTTCAGAGGGGCTGGCCGGCTTCGAAGACTGCAAGCGCTTCAAGATTTTTCATGAGGAAGGAAAACCGAGCGTTTTCTGGTTGCAATCCATCGATGATACCGAGGTAATGTTCCCGATCGTCACTCCTGAAGCGCTTGATATCGAGTACCAGATTGAGCTGTCAGACGCTGATTGCACGCTGATCGCGCTGGACAATATCGAGGATGCGGCGGTTGCCATCATCGTTTATCGTGATCAGGCAGCGAACGGAAAAATCGCAGCCAATGCCCGTTCCCCCCTGATCCTCAACCTCAAGGCACGCAAAGGGATGCAAAAGGTGCTGAGCGAGATCCACCCGACCTTGCTTTATCGCGCCCGCTGATATTTGGCATCCGGGATGGCCCGAGGGCCTTCCTTGTCGTTTGGCCTGGTTCAGGCTTCGAGTATTTCCAGGTCGCGTACGTAGCGTTGCCAGTTTGCGACATAGCTCGCTGCGCTCAAGCCCAGGCGGGCGACTTCCTCGTCATTCAACTCGCGCGCTACCTTGCCCGGTGAGCCGATAATGAGCGAACGGTCGGGGTAGTGCTTGCCTTCCGGGATCAGCGTGTTGGCGCCGACGATGCAGTTTGCGCCGATCACCGCGCGGTTGAGCACGACTGAGCCGATGCCGATCAGCGAACCGTTGCCGACCGTGCAACCATGCAGCATGACGAGGTGGCCAACCGTCACGTTGCGTCCGATGTTCAGCGGAACGCCTTCGTCGGCATGTAGTACTGATCCATCCTGGATGTTGCTGTTCTCGCCGATGCTGATCGGGTCGTTGTCGCCACGGGCCGTGACGTTCCACCAGATCGAGGCATTACGGGCCAGACGCACGTCGCCGATCACCGACGCGTTGGGAGCGACCCAGCTTTCGCTGTTGATTTGCGGAGATTTTTCGCCGAGTTTGAAGAAGGGCATGCGCTGCTTTCTATTTTTGGATGATTCGTTTTTTCTGAATCAGTCCGCTCGGCAGGCAGACCACTTGCAGGACTAGCGCCGGATGCCGCCTTCTGTCAGCGTAAACCATTGTGGGTTCAGGCCGGCCAGCGGGCCGCGCAGGGCGTCAAGTTCAGCCGCCGGGCCGTGTACCTCGAGACGTGTGATGCTGGCGATTTTCAGGGCTTCCTCTAGCAGTGCGCCGACATTATCGAGGTGCGCCAGCAGCGCTGCTGCATTGTCGTAGCCCTCGCGGCAATGCGCGGCCTGCCCATCAAATGAAAATGCATAATGCACGCACCCCGGCTCGCTGCGTGTGCGTTCGACGAATTGTCTGCCGAGCGCTTTGAACGCCTCCAGTTTGCCATCTGCAACTTCGAAATAGGGCACGAGGGTGCAGCAGGTATCAGGCGTCGACATGTCAATCTCCGGTTGAGCGTTGGGGAGTCAAGTTCAGAAAGCAGGCTTTGCTTGACCGAGACTATATTTGGCGTCCAGTGCTGTCAAGCACGCTTGACTACTGATAGCGCAGCGCCTCGATCGGGTCGAGCGCTGCTGCCTTGCGTGCCGGGTAAAAGCCGAAGAACACGCCAACGCCCGCCGCCACACCAAAAGCGACGAGTACCGAGCCGCCCGAAATGACGATGACCATATCGGTGATCGCGTTGGTCAGCAGTGCGCCGCCGATGCCGAGGGCGAGGCCGATCAGGCAGCCGGCAATCGAAATCATCATGGCTTCGAGGAGAAATTGCGTGAGGATGTCTTTCTGCCGTGCGCCAATGGCCATGCGGATACCGATTTCGCGCGTTCGTTCGGTGACCGAAACGAGCATGATGTTCATGATGCCGATACCGCCAACGAGCAGCGAGACCGAAGCGATGGCGCCGAGCAGCAGCGACATGACGCGCGTCGTTTCGGCGGCAGAGTCGGCGGCGGCGGCCAGGTTGCGTATGTAGAAATCGTTGTCCATGCCTTCGCGGATACGGTGCCGCTGGCGGAGCAGGGCGACCACCGATTTCTCGACGATCGGCATCGCCTCGGCTGAGTTGGCCTGCACCATGACGACGCGCACCGAGCCCTGGAATGGCGTGCCGAACACCTTGCGCTGCGCGGTGGTGAGCGGAATGATCACGGTGTCGTCCTGGTCGCGGCCGTCGAGGTTTTGCCCCTTGGCGCCGAGCAGGCCGACGATGGTGAATGGGCTTTGCCGGATGCGGATAGTCTTGCCGACCGGGTCTTCGGTACCGAACAGGTTTTCGGCGGCGGTCTTCCCAATCAGCGCGACGCGGCTGGCCGAACGCACGTCGGATTCGCTAAATGAGTAGCCACTGACAATATTCCACGAGCGCGCATCGAGGTAGGACGGGGTGGTGCCGACCACTGTGGTGCTCCAGTTGTTCGGGCCGTAGACCAGTTGCTGCGTTCCCTGGTGTACCGGCGCGGTGGTGGCGACACCGTCGAGTTCGGCAATCGCTTCGGCATCGGCGACGTTAAGCGACGGGCCGCCACCGCTGCCGCTGCGCACGCCGGCGGCGCTGGTCGAGCCGGAAATGACGATATACAGGTTGCTGCCCATCGTGCTGATGGTTTGTGCGACCGCGTATTGTGCGCCCTGGCCGATGGCCATCATGAGCACCACCGAGCCGACGCCGATCACCATGCCGAGCATGGTCAGCGCGGTGCGCAGGCGGTTTGCCCCCATCGCGCGCCAGGCTTCACCAAGCATGGCGTTCAGCATGTTGCGCTCGCGTGCGCTTGGGTCGCAAGGTCGCTGACGATGTGGCCGTCGAGAAAGCGCACCTGCCGCCCGGCGTGTGCCGCGATGTCGTTTTCGTGGGTGACGAGAACGATGGTGATGCCTTCCTGATTCAGTGTTTCAAAGAGCGCCATGATTTCTTCGCTGGTCTGGCTGTCGAGGTTGCCGGTCGGCTCGTCGGCAAGGATCAGTTGCGGCGAATTGACCAGTGCGCGGGCGATGGCGACGCGTTGTTGCTGGCCGCCGGAAATCCGGCTGGGCAGCGACTTGGCGTAATTGCCGAGGCCGACCCTGGCGAGCATTTCGCGCGCCTTGGCCTGGCGCACTTCGCGCTCGATGCCGGAATAGACCAGTGGCAGCGCGACATTGTCTTCAAGGCTCATTCTGGGCAGCAGATTGAAACCCTGAAAAACAAAGCCGATGGTGCGGTTGCGCAGTACGGCCAGTTCGTCGCTAGCCATGTGTGAGACGTTGCGGTCGACCAGAAAATAGTCGCCGCTGCTTGGTGTGTCGAGGCAGCCGAGCAGGTTCATGAAGGTCGATTTGCCTGAGCCTGAGGGACCCATGATGGCAACAAATTCACCCCGTGCGATGCTCAGGTCGACGCCTTTCAGCGCCGGGAAAAGCCCGGCCGCCGTGTTGTAGGATTTACCCAGCCCGGCGACGCGGATGACGGCAGTTGCTGCATCCGGCATCAGAACATCCTCATTCCTACGCTGCTCGGCTTGCCTGTCGTCGCAGCGCTGTTTTCGCCGACGATGATCCGGTCCGCAGGTTTCAGATCGCCACCAACCATCTCGGTGTTGCGATTGTCCGTGATGCCAAGCTGAACAGTAAGCGGTTTGAGTGCGCCGCCATCGATGACATAGACCGTGCCGCTGGCGGTATCACGTTTTTTACCTTTGCCACCGCCGCCGCTTCCCACGCCCTGGCCGTTCGTGCGCGCCTCGCCGGAGGGCGTTGCGGCTTTGGCCGGGTCGTTCGAGACTTTTCCGTCGGCCGGTTTGAAGCGCAGCGCCGTGTTCGGTATGAGCAATACGTCCTTGCGACTGTCGACGGCGATATTCACGTAGGCGGTCATGCCGGGCAGCAAAATTTGCTCGGGGTTGGAAAGCGAGACGCGGACGTTGTAGGTGACAACGTTTTGCTGGGTGGTCGCGTTCAGGCGGATCTGCTGCACTTCGCCCTGAAAACTGCGGTTCGGGAAGGCATCGACCGTAAAGCGAACCTTCTGCCCCTGCTTGATGCTGCCGATGTCGGCTTCGGCAAAGCTCGAATCGATGCGCATTTCCGAGAGGTCCTGCGCGATTTTGATGAGCACCGGTGTTTGCAGGCTGGCGGCGACGGTCTGCCCGAGGTCGACGACACGGTCGACGACGACGCCGGAGACCGGCGAGCGGATTGTTGTGTAGGCGAGGTTGACCCTGTCCTTGTCCGCCGCAGCCTTTGACTGTGCCAGCTGGGCCTCGCTTGATCTGCGCGCCTGCACGGCCTGGTCGAGCTCCTGCCGCGAAACGTATTCCTGTTCGAACAGTGCCTTCATGCGCGCTTCGTTGGCCCGCGCAAGGTCAAGCGAGGCCGATACGTTAAGTACATTGGCCGCTGTTTGCCGGGCCTGGGCAGAGAGCAGCGAGCTGTCGAGTTCGAGCAGTGGCTGACCTTTCTCCACTTTGTCATTGAAGTCGACGTAGAGTTTGGTCACCGTGCCGGAAACCTGTGTGCCGACGTTGACCAGCACGACCGGGTTGAGCGTGCCGTTGGCCGAAACCGTCTGTGTCAGATCGCCTTTTTCGACGGCTTGAAGTTTGTAACGTTGCTCGGGTGTCTGGGCGGTGTTGTTGTAGTAGAAAACGACACCGCCGGCAACAAGTGCAAGCACCGTGACTGCAAGAGCCGATGTCTTGAGAGTGAGTTTCATGGTTATTGTTTTCCCGGGGCAGGTGTCTGCAGCAGCCCGCTATCGAGGCTACCGATCGACTGGGCGAGTGTGGCACGCGTTACATGCCAGTCGAACGTGGCCTGGACGCGTTGTAATCGTGCAGCGGCGAGGGCGGTCTGTGCATTGAGAACTTCGAGAATGTTGCCAACGCCGGCCTTGTACCGACCGAGTGCCACGCGCTCGGATTGTTCGGCGCTATTCAGCAGGTCAATCGTTGTCCTGATCGTCTGGTTGGCCGTGGCGAGGTTCTGGTAGGCCTTCCAGACATCCAGTGCGACCTGCAGGCGAACGCGGTCGCGTTGTGCAGCCCGGGCTTCGGCTTGCGCTTCGGCACTGCGCACCTTGTAAGTGGTGGAAAAGCCCGAAAACAGTGGCAGATTGACGGTGAGTCCGATCGTGTTGCCATGGCTGGCGATGTTGCCGGTTTCCGTCCAGGTCGGCCCCGCGCCGAGCGACAAGGTGGGCAGCCCGGCGCTGCGGGTGTAATCGACGTTTGATTGTGCTGCCTTGAACTGCGCTTCGGCGGCTTTCAGATCCGGGCGACGCTGGCGGGCTTCTTCGATCAGCGCGTCGACATCCTTATCGAACGCCGCGTCCGGTCGTGCTTCTGTAATTTCGGCAAGGCGCAGGGGCTGATTGGCATCAAGGCCCATCACGTTGGCCAGCGTGCCAAGTGAATTCCTGACTTCGCCTTCGATCTTGATCCGATTCAAGGTGGTCTGTGACCATGCCGTCTGTGCCTGCAGGCGATCGGCAGGCGTTCCTGTGCCGACCTTGTAGCGCGCTTCGGCGGCAGAAAAGCTTTCGCGACTGGCTTTCTCCGATTCCTGCGCGGCGGTCAGTGCGGCACGTGTGGCTTGGGCGGCATAGTAGGACTGTAATGTGGTGAGAAAAAGTGTTTGCACGGTTGAGTCGAGCGTCGCTGAAGCCGCTTCGAGCAATTGCCGGGCGTTTTCAAGGTTGGCGGCACGTGCGCCGAAGTCGAAGAGCAGCCAGGAGAGCGTCAGTGAAGCGCTGCGTTGTCGGCTGGTATCGGAATTGAGGGATAAGCGGCTATTGCTCGCCTTGCCGTCCAGGTTCGGCAGATAGGCTGCCTGCGCGACGCCGACTTGTGCCGCCTGGGCGCGGGCGTTGGCCCAGATTTCCCGGGTCAATGGGTTGTTGCACAAGGCCAGATCCACGGCATCGATAACCCCGATCAGCGCATCGGTTTGCGGTGGCGTGCAGGGCTCCTCGCTGTTCCTGCTGCGGTAGCCGGTCAAAGCCGGGCGTGGTGGCGTTGTCGCTGCGGTGTCGAACGGGTCGATTGATCCGACCGCACGAACCTCCGGCGCCAGTGTGAGCAGAACGGCAACGATGCCGGAAAATAAAAAGGTGGCGCGGGGGGGCATGAAAAGCAATCAGGATGTGGTGTCAGCAATTTTTCGCTAGTATAGCCAACCTCTTGCTGATCTCAGGTCTTGCTAACGTTTCTTCCCGTTAGCAAATATTTCAGGCAATTTTTTTACTGCACAAAGAAACCGGCTCAATGGCGCTCAAGGCAACAATTTTTAAATCGGATTTGCAGCTTGCTGATATGGATCGCAACCATTTTGCGAGTTACTCACTGACCCTTGCCCGTCATCCTTCGGAAACGGACGAGCGCCTGATGGTGCGTCTGCTGGCGTTTGCGCTACACGCAGATGAGCAACTGGTCTTCGCCAAGGGCCTTTCAAGTGATGACGAACCCGACCTGTGGCAAAAAGACCTGACCGGTGCCATCGATCTCTGGATCGACGTCGGCTTGCCTGACGAGCGCCGGATAAGACGGTCTGCCGGTCGCGCGCGGCGAGTCGTCGTGCTTTGCTACGGTGGGCGTGCCGCCGAAATCTGGTGGGAACAGAATCGATCGGCGCTGACACGTCTGCAGAACCTGACCGTGATCAAGCTCATCCCGGAGAGTTCGCAGGCGCTGGCTGGCCTCGCCAGCCGCAATATGAACCTGCAATGCATGATGCAGGATGGCGAGTGCCTGATTACCGGCGAGGGTGATCCGATCCGTCTTGAGCCGATCTATCTCTGCCGTTCGACGGTTGGCTAAGGGCTCGCCAATGATGCCGTGGATGGAAATTTTCGGGCTCAGCGTATTGATGGCTGTCGGCTGGTTCTGGCTCGACAGTTTCAAGGCGCGAGAAGCCGGCATGCACGCAGCGCGTGCGGCCTGTGCGGCCGACCAGTTGCTGCTGCTCGACGACACGGTCGCGCTTGGTTCGCTGCGCCCGGAGCGCGACGCCGCCGGCAGGCTCCGCTTGCGCCGTGTTTATGATTTTGAATACAGCGATACCGGCAATAACCGGCGGCGCGGCAGCGTGACCCTGCTGGGTGACGAACTGGTAATGCTCTACGTCGGGCCGCGACCGGTAGCCGGGCCGGAGCACGAGCCGACACGGCTCAACTGATTTCGTCGAGCAGGTAGAATTCCAGCCGGGCGGTAGCTTCGACGCGTCGGCCGAGGCGCAGACGAAGCGGTTTGCCGGCCGCTGTGCCGTCCGGTTGGCAGGTGAATTCGAGATCCGCCGGCAGGCTGCCCGGCAAGCCGATAATGCCTGCTGCGCCGCCGTAGGCGGGCAGTTTCGGTAGCAGGAGCGCCCGGCGTTGCGTGACATTTTCGAGCGCTGGCAGTAGCACGACAAGCGCGTTTGGCGACAGGCCCTGCAGGCCGATTTCAAAACGGGTCTGTCCGGCGTTGATCGCCCGGCGTATCAGACAGAGGTGGATGCTGCTGTGCTCATGAGAGCGCAGGGCGAGCAACTCGCCGACTTCCAGGCGGCGGATCGGGCCTTTCAGGTAACGAATCCCGAAGCCATCGGGACTTTCGTCGATGATCGCCCATTCGCTGATCGGCGGAGGCGGTGGCCCGGGCGGACTGCTGCCATCATTACGCCGGCGCCGCATCGCCTCGCCATTGATCATCTGAATTACATCCGGCAAGCCTGCAACAACATCCGCGCGCGGCTTGAAACGCATGCGCGAAAAACGCCGGATGGCCTGGCTGCCCCACATCTTGAGCAGCATTTGCAGCATTGGCTCAGGAATCTGCGGCAGCATCGCTTCGTGCTCGAAACAGTCAGGATGGGTGCGCTGGGCGATCTCTTCATTCAGCGCTGCAACCACAGCGCCGCAGTCGACGATCAGGCAGTGTTTGCCCTCCGAGGTCTTGGGCGTGCGCAGAACGGGTGCGCCCGGTTGCCCGATGTCGGTGCGTACGAGGAAGAGGTGCGATGGTGCTTCTGTGCTGAGTGCCTCATTGGTATCTGACAGTCTGACCAGACCGGCCATCCGGTCGGCGCACGCACGCAGGGCATCGAGGTCGGTGCGTGGAAACTTTCCCGGTTCGGCGTAGGCAAGAAGCAGTGCCGCGACATAGACGTGTTCGATCGACGGGCTGTTTTTTGATGTTTTTGACAGCCCCCGGCCACGCGCTACGCGGTGCAGATCATGAAGATGCTGCCATGACGCCACCGAGGGTGTCGCGTAGGCACGGTAGGCCAGCATCTGGCGGCGTTGCAGGGCGTACATGGCACGCAGGATGACGTGCTGCAGCAGAGGTGCAGGTAGCGTACCGAGTTTGCGCCTTTCGATGCTGGCGACAATGGTCAGGTAACCTTGTATCTGAGCCTTCAACAATTTGTCTGCAGTCAGCGCCAGTGCCTCGACATGTGGCGTCAGCGGTAAGGCGGCCTGCCTGATCTCATTTTCCAGCGCCGGTAATATCTTGTGCGCTGCTTCTTCGAAGGCGTCGAGCAGGCGTGTGCGCATATGCAAGTTGCGCTGCGCGTTGATCAGCGGCACCAGACGGCCGGTCAATGCCGCGGCAATTTCCTGCGGCGGGGCGTCATCGAGTGTGCTGATCCATTCGCGCAACGCATCAGCGGCGCGCGCGCTCTCCGCCTGGCCGCCGGATGGCAGCCAGTTGCGCAGGAACTGGAGTGGCGTGTCCATCTTCAAGGTAAGTATCAGCTGCCTGTCAGACTTGTGGCAGCGGCTAACGTTGCTGCTTCATCATCTCCTGGATCTTTGGATCGTTCATCATTTCATTCATGTTCATGCCTTTCATGTTCGGCATGACCATGTCGCCGGGTTTCTGGCCTGGCTTGCAGGGGCCGAGCCATTTGGCGTCGAACGACATTTTCGATTCGCTCATGCCGTGCATCGGCGGGCTGAAGCGCGTGAGCATATCGCCCTTGTAAGCAGCGTCGAAGGCGCCGACGAATACCGCATCGGTGGTCGCCGTAGAGCCCTGCATCTTGCAGACCGAATGAATGGTCACCTTGTTACCCTGCGGTTTGATGTCCATGACGCTGCAATCGGCCTTGTTTTTCTCTGCGCGCTGCTGCATCAGGTTGTCGGTGTTCTGGTCGATGCATTGCTGCATCGGGCCCATGCCCGGCATGCCCTCCATCCGCGTGTTTATTTCCCAAAGGCCGCTCTTGCGTTTTGGCATGTCGGCGGCCAGGGCGCCACTGGCCAGGCTGGCGACCGTCAGGCCGCAAACAAGCAGGACAGCGGAACGGCGGTGCTTGAATTGGGTTTTCATCATTACTCCTTGAGTCGTGAAAGTGAAATTGTTTGCGTCCGGGATACGAGTGCCAGCCTCTGATTCTATGGTATTTGACCCGAACTGGCATGGCCAGCAACAGCGTTCCCACAGCGTTCCTGATTCCTATTTGCCGAACAGTTTTCCTACCGAATCACCAACGCCCTTGGCGATTCCACTTCCGGCGCTGCCCACGCCTTTGGCGAGTCCCTCAATACTGACGCCGAGTGTGCCGGCCATTGACGATCCGATGCGGGTCATGAAATTTTCGTTGAGTGAGAAACGCGGGTCGTTGATGTTGCCGTCCAGTGCAAACTTGATCGTGATCTGACCGTTCTTGTCTTTCATCGACGAGACCACGGCACTGCGGGGCATACCCATGAAAGAACTGCCGCCGGTCGAAGCGAGTTCGAGGCCGTTCAGGGTGAGCGTACCGGGGGCGTGCAGCATTCCCTTGCGAACGGTCGATTTCATATCGAGATCGAGCGTCCCCTTGCGTACGCCGGTTTCTGCGGCCTTGATCAGATAGGGTTGCAGGGCAACGAGATCGACGCCACGCAGACGGGTTGTCAGCTCGGATTCCTTGCTGGCCAGCTCGACCGGTCCGCTGATGTGGATTTTCCCGTCGTGCTGAACGCCTTTAAGAACGCCATCGACGGTAATTTTGCTCTGTCCCTTGATGTCTGGCAGCTGGAGATTTTCAAGGCTGGCATTGATCTGTTCAAGGCGGATTTTGAATGGCGGCTGGCGGACCGTGGCGTCGAAAAAGTCGACGATGCTATCGACCAGTTCAATTTTGCCAATACTGATCGGTGGTGTGTTGCTTTTTTCATCAGCGGTCGACGTTTTCTCCAGCAGCGAAGGCAGGACACGCATACGGCCGTCTTTGTTGCGCAATATTGAAAGGTAGGCACCTTCGACGCGAATGCTGCGCAGCACGACTCTGGCGCTGAGCAGATCGCGCAATGCAGGAACAATCAGGATGCGCTCGGCACGTAGTTGGTCTTCTGCCGGCCAGTTAGCAGACTTGCCTGAGTTTTCCGGTGCACGAATACGTATCCCGATGACTTCGACACCGGTCAGTCGGACGCGAATCTCTTTTACTTCGCCATACGGCCCCAAGGCCTGTTCAACCTGGCTTTTCAATGCCTTGATAGCAATCTGGAAGGCAGCAAATGCCGCAATCAGAAAGGTGGCTAGTATGCCAGCAACAATCAGGGGCCAGCGTCGGGTTGGTCTGCTCATGGCTACTCCGGACAAAAGAGGGGCGCGGCGCTACATCACTTGGAGCCAGGCACCAAGCTTAGCAACAAACGCCGCTTGATAGCCAGTTTGCATGGCGGTCGAGGTCGCCGGATTGATATTTTTGCCGAAAATATCCCGGTTTTCTTTTGGCTACCGGAAATTGAGCGTTGGGCAAAGTGGCGTTTCGTGGTCTATGATGCTGTTGGGGACTCTGCAGATCCCCGATCGCAAGGAGTCAATCATGGAAGTCGATGCAGTATCTTCAAGCAGTAGCGCAGCCACAACTAGCCAGGTGCGTGCACGGCCGCCGGAGCAGAATCAGCAGTCTCAGCAGTCTCAAGAGGCCCAGAAGGCGGCGAGTGATCGCGCTCAAGCCGAGCGTGCAGCGGCAGAGTCTTCGCGGGCCGAAACGGAGCGGAACAGGCCGTCGGTGAATACGAGTGGGCAGACGGTTGGCCAGCGGATCAATATTACCGCCTGAAACCGCTGCGGGTGTCTCCTGATGTCAGGCAATACGTGCCTGGGTCCAGGAGATGCCGCCAAAGACGGCTGCGATGGCCGCAAGCAGTAATCCGGCGCGAACGGCTGCATAGAATCTCGGATTCGCCTCGCGATCAGAAATCGCCAGGATGTGCAGCGCGCCCCAGTGAACGGCAAGCCCGACGATCAGCGGGATTCCGATCACCTGAAATTCCACCGCATTGAGCGCCAGCATGCGCCCCTCGCGCCAGGGAACAGCAAGGAACATTCCGAAACTCCAGAACAGTGCAATGCTGCCTGCCGCGCAGACGGCCGCTGCGGCGCGGGTAATCCAGTTTTCCATTGCTTTTCCTTTTTGTGTTCAGTAGACGAAGCGATCGCGCAGTTCGTCGAGATTCAGTTCGTGCAAAATTTTCTGCAGCCGCTCTTCAGCATTCTTGCGCGGCGCGCCGGTGTGTCTGGCGATGATCAGCTCATTCTTCATTGAATGCTCCCAGCCGACCAGCTCGGTCACCGTCAACTGATAGCCGTGTGCTTCAAGCAGCAGGCAGCGCAGCGCATTGGTGACTGTGCTGCCGAATTCGCGGGTGTGGATCGGATGACGCCAGAGTTCGGAAAGCGGTGTTTTCGAAAACGAGTCGTTCTTGTTCTTGCGTAGCACGCTGGCGACTTCGGCCTGGCAGCAGGGAACGAGCACGATGAATTTCGCCTGTTTGTGCAGGGCGAAGCGGATTGCGTCGTCGGTTGCGGTGTTGCAGGCGTGCAGCGCGGTAACAATGTCGATTTGTTCGGGTAATGCGCTTGAATGGATCGAGTCGCCGACGCTCAGATTGAGGAATGACATGCGCGGGAAATCGAGCCGCTGCGCCAGTTCGCGTGACTTTTCGACGAGTTCCTCGCGGGTTTCGATACCGTAAATGTGACCGCCCGCCTGCGCCTTGAAGAACAGGTCGTAGAGGATGAACCCGAGATAGGACTTGCCGGCGCCGTGATCGACCAGCGTCAGGTTTTCGTTGCCGGCCAGCAGTTCATTGAGCAGCGGCTCGATAAACTGGAACAGGTGATAAACCTGTTTCAGTTTGCGCCGGCTGTCCTGATTGAGCTTGCCGTCGCGCGTCAGGATATGCAGTTCCTTGAGCAGTTCGACTGATTGCCCGGGCTTGATTTCAAGGGTGGCTGACACGTGAGTCCTGATGCGCAGTGGCGGGAAGCGTGCATTTTAGCGTTTTAGTGCGTCTCACGCCGGCAGGGGGCTGAACAAATGGGATAATGGCGGCCTTCTTACAGATTCTGATTCCCCATGGCTATTCAGTGGTATCCCGGTCACATGACCTCGGCGCGCAAAAAAGCAGCCGAAACCATGGCGTCTATCGATGTGGTGATCGAGGTAGTCGATGCGCGCCTGCCTGAGGCCAGCACCAATCCGGTCGTGCGTGAATTGCGCCTGCACCGCCAGCGTCCGTGCCTGAAAATTCTCAACAAGGCCGATCTGGCCGATCCGGCGGCGACCAAAGCGTGGATCGAGTATTACAACCGGCAGGAGGGCGTCAAAGCGGTCGCGCTGTCGTGCAAGCATCATGGCGACGTGGCGCGCATTCCCAGCCTGTGCCAGCCGCTGGCGCCGCATCGCAACGACAACACCAAGCAGCTGCGCATGATGATCATGGGCATCCCCAACGTCGGCAAATCGACGTTGATGAACGCACTGGTCAAGCGCAAGATTGCCAAGGTCGGCGATGAACCGGCGGTGACCAAGTCGCAGCAGACGCATCACCTCAGCGTCCGTCATGCGATTACCGATACGCCGGGACTGATGTGGCCGAAGATCGAGCACCCGAGCGATGGCCTGATGCTGGCCGCCAGTCATGCGGTGGGCCGCAATGCCATCATTGACGAGGAAGTCGCGGTATTCCTCGCCGACCTGTTGTTGCTGCGTTACCCCGAGCTGATCTCGGCGCGCTATGGTTTTCCGGTCGAAGGCCTGGATGGCGTGGCCGTCGTTGAAGGCATTGCCGTGCGCCGCGCACTGCGCATGCGCGGCGGCGAGCCCGATTTCGAGAAGGCTTCGATTGTTTTGTTACAGGACTACCGTACCGGTGCGCTGGGCCGGATCAGTCTGGAAACGCCGGAGAGCCGCAGTGCGATGCTTGGCAAGTTGCTGCAGCCGGTAAGCGCAACGAGCGAGACGCCAGCCCCGAACGTCGAGTAGGGTTTTTTCATGCATCGCACGAGGTGCAGCTGTCGCTTCGTTGATAAGGGAAATCGGCGTCACTCAGGTCGTCAAAAAGTTTCGGGCGCAAGTGCAATTTTTGCGGTGGACGAGACGGTTTTCGTGTCCTAGGATCAAGTCAGTGATCGCCTGATACGGGCGTTTTGTCTGTTGCTGGAATTGATCCGGGAGAATCTCATGACGAAGATTTTCTGGCGTGGTGGTGCGCTTGTTTTGCCCGTAACGTCTGCTGGTACGGTGCAATCATGTTGATCGGGCTGGTCTTTCGTTTCTTGCGCGAGCCCTATTCAGAGGCGCTGGTCACTTTGCCTTCATTTTCCAGCACGAAGGCTTTGCCTGCGGAAATCGATGGTGTGCGCTTTTCCTTGATGCGCGCCCTGCAGGGCGTGTTGTTGGCGAGCTTGCACCAGTTCGGGCGGGACGAGCCTTTTCAATATTACGCCATCGGTG
>JBIKLY010000184.1:0-2599 GCA_044359525.1 Rhodocyclaceae bacterium
GCGACGGCGAAGTCCTTGGCATTATGTACGCGGGTTGCGGCGTAAAGGCCGATGCCGATCGAGATGAGCAGGTAGATAACAACGAACCAGAGAAGCATGACGAGTCCGCGTGTGGTTTTAGCTGATTAAAAACAGCGCATTATACGAAATATGGCGACGCGTTGTCGCTCACTGTTTCCTGAGCGCCACACTGCCAATTGAATAACCGGCGCCAAACGAGCAGATGACACCGAGGTCGCCGGTCACCAGATCGGCGCTGTGGCGATGGAAGGCGATGATCGAGCCGGCCGAGGCGGTGTTGGCGAATTCATCGAGGATTACCGGCGCTTCGTCGGCGGTGGCTTCACGGCCAAGCAGGCGGCGGCCGATCAGCTGGTTCATCGCCAGGTTGGCCTGATGCAACCAGAAGCGGCGCAGGCCGGCGGGCGCGAAGCCGAGGCTGTCGAGATGCGCGGTGATGTGTTCGGCAGCCATCGGGCAGACTTCCTTGAACACCTTGCGGCCTTCCTGAATGAACAGCTGGTCGCGGTCGGCCGGGTCGCGGTCTTCGCAGCGCGAGAGAAAACCGGCGTTGTTGCGGATGTTGTTCGAGAAGCTGGTCGCCAGTTTGGTGCCGAGGACTTCCCAGCGGTTTTCCGAGTGAGCCGTCTCGGCGCTTTCAACGATGATCGCCGTGCACACGTCGCCGAAAATGAAGTGGCAGTCGCGGTCCTTCCACGCCAGATGCGCCGAGCAGATTTCCGGATTGACCACCAGCACGGCGCGCGCGCTGCCGCACTTCACGGCATTGACCGCCTGTTCGAGGGCAAAGGTCGCCGACGAGCAGGCGACATTCATGTCGAAGCCGTAGCCCTGTGCGATGCCCAGCCCGTGCTGGATTTCCACCGCCATCGCCGGGTAGGCGCGTTGCATGTTCGACGCGGCGCAGAGCACCATGTCGATATCGGACGGCAGCCGGCCGGCGGCGGCCAGCGCATCGCGCCCGGCGGCAATGGCCATCGCGGCTTGCATCGACACTTCCTCATTGGCGCGTGGCGCAAACTTTGGGCGCATGCGCTGTGGGTCAAGCACGCCGGCCTTGTCCATCACGTAGCGGCGCTTGATGCCGGAGGCTTTCTCGATGAATTCGACGCTTGAATCATCGAGCTTCGTAACTTCCCCCGCCGCAATGCCCGCTGCGTTGTCGGCGTTGAACTGCGCGACGTAGGCGTTGTACGCGGTGACCAGCTCTTCGTTGCTGATGACCTGCGGGGCCGTGTACAGGCCGGTTCCACTGATAACGGCGCGCTTCATGCAGATTCTCCTGACATCTATTTCGGGTATGGGTTTTGGATTGGCATCGAAAATACGCTTATTGATTCCTGACCAGCAGATCCGGGCGATTTGTTTCAAGCCATTGGCGTGTGTGCATGAAGAGTGCCTCTGCCCTGGACAGGCATTCCTTGACCGCAGCGTCGGTGACTGAGTCGCCTTCGTAGTCATTCAGGTTGCGTTGTTTGCGCAAGGCATCGAGGACAATCACCGTATCCTGAGGAAGATTCATGGTTTTTGGTAGCGCTTGCAGTGCCGTCTGGTGGTGGCCGGGTTGACTGGTCGCTGTGCGGTAACCATTGGCCCAGAGGCCGATCATCGCGCACTGCATAATCGCCTTGTAGGCAGTGTCAAAGCGGTTGTCGGCGCTCAGGCCGGACAGGCGGGCGTCGGCCAGGTTTCGTTCGGCCGAGGCCAGCAGGCGCAGCACGCCGCCGGGCGTGGCTTCAAACGCCTGCAGGCGTTGGAAGCCAGCAAATTTGCCAAGGTCATGTTCGGTTCCGATGACGAAAAGTTTCGGGTTGGCAAGCAGCTTGCCGATAAAGTCGTCCTGGCTGGCGATGCGTCGCTTGAATTCGGTTGCGTTGTAAATTGCCGGGTTGATTTCGCGTTGCAGTTGTTCCTGCGCCGGATGTAAAACTTTGACAGCGTCGCCGAAGCTGCAGTCGGTGATAAGGAGTAAGTCGACGTCGCTGTTGGCGTTTTCTTCGCCGCGCGCAATGGAGCCAAAGACGAGTGCCAATTGAGGCTCGGGGCTGAGTGAGCGCAAGGCGTCGGCGAGCACACTGACCACGCCGCTGGTCTTGCGAAACAGCCCGGCAAGCTCGGCGAATACCGGGCAATCGCGGTTGGCTTTGTAGCGCACCTGATTGCCTTGCTTTTCGCATTGCAGCAGGCCGCTGCCGGCCAGCCGGGATAATTCCTTGTGTAATGTGCCGGGTGCCGTGCCGGTCAGGCGTGCAAGTTCGCGCACGTGATAGCTGCTATCCGGGTGCAGCAACAGCTGAGTTAATACCCGCTGACGATAAGAGCCGAAGAGAAGATCGAGCAACACAACGGTCCGAAAAGTGTAGTGTTTAAGGCTTCGATTGTAGCTTGTTTTGCCACTTTTGTAACATGGCTACAATCGTTGAAAAACGGCGCCGAATATTGAGTTGGTTTTACAAGTACTGGCTGGCGAGCAGCGCCGCGAGCAGCATGGCAATCAAACCAAGCAGCCGGTTCTGTTGGCGCTGCGCACCGGCGATGGCGGCCAGCAGTGGGGCTGAATCGGCCACCTGTGGCCGTG
>JBIKLY010000186.1:0-2556 GCA_044359525.1 Rhodocyclaceae bacterium
TTCCCGAAGGAAATCACGCCGACGGTACTGCTGCTGGCCGAAGCCATGAGCACGCCGCCCGCAAGTCAGCGCGAGCAGGGCATCGCCGCCGTGTCCGCCGCCGACATCCGCTGGCTGCGCTGCGACCTGAAGACCACCTCGCTGCTGGCTAATTGCCTGCTGCGCCAACTCGCCGTGTCCGCCGGCTGTGTTGAAACCGTGCTGTTCCGCGACGGCTTTCTTACCGAAGGTTCCGCCTCGTCGATTTTCGTCGTGAAGGACGGCGTGCTGCTGGCGCCGATCAAGAACCATCTGATGCTGCCGGGAATCACCTACGACGTGGTGCTGGAACTGGCCGCACAGCATGGCCTGCCGCATGAAGTGCGCGACATCACGGAGGCCGAAACGCGCGACGCCGATGAACTCTGGATGTGCTCCTCGACCAAGGAAGTGCTGCCCATCGTCGCGCTTGATGGCCGTGCAGTTGGCAAGACAGCCGGCACCGGAGGCACGCCGGGCCCGGTATTCACCCGGATGTACGACTGGTACCAGGAGTTCAAGGCGAAGGTGATGCGGGCGGCAGCATGACGCGTGAAACACTGATCGAGTTCCCCTGTGATTTTCCGCTGAAGATCATGGGCGCAACAGCGACGGATTTTGCGCAGGCCATTGTTGCCGTGGTGCTCAGGCATGCTCCGGATTTCGATCCAGCGTCGCTCGAGATGCGGCCTTCCAAAGCCGGCAACTATCTGTCGCTGACCTGCACGGTGCGTGCCACGTCGCAGGCGCAGCTCGATGCGCTCTACCTTGAGCTGACGGCGCATCCTATGGTGAAGGTAGTGCTGTGATCGTCAGGAAGCTAAGCTGCGTCGACTACGCGGCGACCTTCGCCGCGATGCAGGAATTCACCGCGAAGCGTGACCAAAATACGGCCGACGAACTCTGGCTCTGCGAACATCCGCCGGTATTCACCCAGGGCCTGTCGGGCAAGCCCGAGCACCTGCTCATGGACATCGGCATTCCCGTGGTGCAGATCGATCGCGGCGGCCAGATCACCTATCACGGCCCCGGCCAGGTCGTCGCCTACCTGCTGCTCGACCTGCGCCGGCGCGAACTCACAGTGCGCGGCATGGTGGATCGCATCGAACAGGCGGTGATCGACCTGCTGGCCGGCTACGGCGTCACGGCGGCGCGTCTTGCCGGCGCCCCCGGCGTCTATGTCGGCAAAGCCAAGATCGCGGCGCTCGGCCTGCGCATCAAGCACGGCTGCAGCTATCACGGCGTCTCGCTCAACGTCGATATGGATCTGGCGCCCTACGCTGCGATCAACCCTTGCGGCTACGAGGGCATGGCGGTGACGCAACTGCGCGATCTGACGGACAAGTGGGATACTGCGACGGTCGGCGAAGCCTTCGCCGCAGAACTGGAAAAACAACTCGGATGACGACCAAGCAAAAGGGCGAAGCCAAAACCGCTCGCATCCCGATCAAGATCGTGCCGGCGACGACAGCCCTGAAAAAGCCGGACTGGATCCGTGTCAAAGCCGGCAGCAGCGCGGGCCGCTTCGGCGAGATCAAGCAGATCCTGCGCGAACACAATCTGCATACGGTGTGCGAGGAAGCCACCTGCCCCAACATCGGCGAGTGCTTCGGCAACGGCACGGCCACCTTCATGATTCTCGGCGACTTGTGCACGCGACGCTGTCCGTTCTGCGACGTCGGCCACGGCAAGCCGCTGCCGCCCGATGCGGAGGAACCCGAGAAGCTCGCCCGCACCATCGCAGCGATGAAGCTCAAGTACGTGGTGATCACCAGCGTCGACCGCGACGACTTGCGCGACGGCGGCGCCCAGCACTTCGCTGACTGCATCGCGAAGGTACGCGAGCTGTCGCCGGGAACGAAGATCGAAGTGCTGGTGCCGGATTTTCGCGGTCGTCTCGACATCGCACTGGAGATACTCGCGTCAACACCGCCGGACGTGCTCAACCACAACATGGAAACCGTGCCGCGTCTTTACAAGCAGGCTCGCCCCGGCGCGGACTACCAGAATTCATTGCAGCTGCTCAAGGCGTTCAAGGCGCTGCGGCCGGGCATTGCCACCAAGTCAGGCCTGATGGTGGGTCTGGGCGAAACCGACGAGGAAATCCTCGACACCCTGCGCGACCTGCGCGCGCACGACGTCGAGATGCTCACCATCGGCCAATATCTCGCGCCCTCCGGCCATCATCTGCCGGTCCTGCGCTACGCCCATCCCGATGTCTTCGCCATGTACGCCCGTGAGGCCGCGGCGATGGGCTTCACCCACGCCGCATCGGCGCCGCTGGTGCGTTCCAGCTATCATGCTGACCTGCAGGCCCATGGTGCCGGCGTGACCTGACATCAACCAGAAGAAAACCCGAGGAGATCAAGAGATGGACAAGCTGTGGCTCAAGCAGTATCCGGCGGGCGTGCCTGCGGAAATCGACCCGACCCAATACGAGACCGTCTCGCAGGTGCTTGAAGAATCGATGACGAAGTACGCCGCGCGTACCGCCTTCGTCTGCATGGGCAAGTCGATCACCTACGCCCAGCTCGACAC
>JBIKLY010000185.1:0-2556 GCA_044359525.1 Rhodocyclaceae bacterium
CAAGCGGTCATTCTCCGTCAGCCGCATCGCTTCGCCGACAAAGTAACCGTTGTTCAGTATGTTGTGATGCGACAGTGTGGCGCCTTTGGGCGCGCCCGTGGTGCCCGAGGTGAACTGGATGTTGATCGCATCGTCGAACTGCAGGCTGTCGCCCAGCATTTCCAGCGCCTCCAATTCGGCAGCCGATGGATTGCCGAGCAGTTCGTCGAAATTCAGCATGCCTGCAGAGTGCGCGCTGCCCATCCGGATCACAAATTCAAGCGCCGGCAGGCGACCCGCCTTGAGCTTGCCCGCCGCGGCATGCGCCAGTTCCGGAGCGAGATCGCCGATCATTTCCAGATAGTTGCTGGTCTTGAATTCCGGCGCCAGAATCAGGGCGCGGCAACCGGCCTTGTTCAGGGCGTACTCGAGTTCGGCACGGCGATAGGCAGGGTTGATGTTCACCATGACCAGGCCGGCCTTGGCGGTCGCGAACTGGGTCAGCGCCCATTCGAGATTGTTCTGCGACCAGATGCCTATGCGGTCACCGCGCGTCAGCCCCAGGCGCATCAGGCCGCAGGCCAGGCGGTCAACATTATCGCGGAGCTGGGCGTAAGTCAGTCGCGCCTTCTGGTGCACGACGACCAGCGCCTCGCGTGCCGCATAGCGCGCACAGACTTCGTCGAAGTAGCTGCCGATCGTCCTGCCGATCAGGGCCTGAGCGCTGGCACCATGGACGTAGCTTGATGCTTCAGTCATTTGCCGGTCTACCTTGTCAGAAATTACCGGTTCATTTTTCCGGCAACAGGCCATTCAGCGAAAACAGGTAATCCTTTTGTCCCACACTCACTGCCGCCGTGATGTTGCTGCGATCGACACGCGACATGAGCTTGAAGCTCATGACGTGATCCTGGCTGCTCAGCAGCAGCACTCCCGAATTGCCGAACAAATGGATGCTGCCATCGTCGTGGCTCAGGATGCCGGTAATCGACTGCTGGGTTCCGCTGGGAACCGCGCTCCAGGTGAGCCCCTTGTCGGCGCTGCGATACACGTGTCCGCGCATGCCGGCGGCTATCACATTGCCGTCCTTTTGCACCAGGCCGGTCCAGAACGATCCCTTGTTGTCGGTCTGGATCGCCTTCCAGGTGCGGCCGCCATCGGTTGTCCGCAGCAGGGTCCCCGCCTCGGCGGCGACAAACGCCAGTCCGTCGGGCCCGGCGAAAATCTGGAACAGGTGGCGCTCCCCCGCTTCACCATCGACCAGCTTTCGTTCCTTCCAGGTCTTGCCGCCATCGTCGGTTTCCAGCGCCAATCCGAACTGGCCCACCGCCAGGCCGTGTTGCGCATTCTCGAACCAGATCGACATCAGCACGCGATCCTTGCCCGGCTCGGCTCGCTGAACCTGCCAGTTTTCGCCGCCGTCGGACGTGGTCAGTATCGTGCCGTCGTGACCGGCGGCCCAGCCCTGCCTGTCGTTGAGAAAAAACACGCTGGTCAGCACGGTGCGCGTCGGCACGCTTTTGGCCTGGCGGAACTTCTTGCCGTCGTCGGACAGCACGATGATTCCATAGTCACCCGCGGCCACGATCCGCTTGCCGGCCAGCGTCGCGGCGATGATGGCGACCTTTTCGATGTGCGCGATTACGGGCGCATTGCTCTGGGCGCCGCTTGGCTTCGCCGTCTCGCCAGCGCCGACTTTTACGCTGCCGAGCAGTGCCAGGCCAAGGATCAGGCCGGCAACACCATGGATACGACGTGTGGTCATGATCGTCATCTCCTCAATGGCCGATGGCCGGGGCCTTGACCGGCCCCTTGCGCGGGAACAGGGAATCGAGCTTGACGGCAAACGCAGGCAGCACGGTAATTGCCATCACCATGTTGATCATGAACATGAAGGTCAGCAGGATGCCCATGTCCGCCTGGAACTTGAGGTCGGAAAACGCCCAGGTGGCGACACCGACCGACAATGTGATAGCGGTAAAGATGGTGGCTATCCCGACTTCACGCAAAGCCCCTTCCAGCGCAACTTTCATGGTCTCGCCGCGCGAGAGATGGATCAGCAGCCGGTTGTAGATGTAGAACGCGTAGTCGACGCCGATACCGGTGGCCAGCACCATCACCGGCAGCGTCGCCACGGTCAGGCCGATGTCGAGCGTCTTCATGAACCAGTAGCCGAGGAAGGTCGCCACCGTCAGCGGCACGCAGCAAGCCAGCATGGCGCGCCAGTCGCGATAGGCCAGCAGTACCAGGATCATGATGGCTGCGTACACGTAGAGCATCATCGGCAACTCGCGCGCCTCGATCTCCTCGTTGGTCGCCGCCAGAACTCCGGCATTGCCGGATGCCAGCAGGACTTTCATCCCGAGCGGTTCCGCCGGATGGGCCTGGCGGAACTCTTTCACCGCATTGACCGCCACCTTGATGGTGGTGGCCTTGTGGTCGGCCAGGTAGACGTTGGCCGCCATCATGGTGCAGGCGCGGTTGAACAGGCCGCCCGCTTCGGGCAGATAACCCACGGCGACCTGCAGGGCCTTGCTGTCGCGCGGCAGCGCCGCCAGCTTCGGATTGCCCTCGTTC
>JBIKLY010000031.1:0-32384 GCA_044359525.1 Rhodocyclaceae bacterium
AGGCGCAGCAACACCACCACCCTCTTCCGCAGTCAGCGCCTTCATCGACAGACGAACGCGACCCTTCTCATCGGCCTCCAGTACCTTGACGCGTACTTTCTGGCCTTCCTTGAGGTAGTCGGCAACGGCATTGACACGCTCGTTGGCGATCTGCGAGATGTGCAGCAGACCATCGCGACCCGGCAGAATGCTGACGATAGCGCCGAAGTCGAGCAGCTTGAGCACGGTGCCTTCGTAGATCTTGCCCACTTCGACATCGGCCGTAATCGCCTCGATACGCGCACGTGCGGCATCGGCGGCCTCACCGCTAACCGAAGCGATGGTGATCGTGCCGTCATCCTTGATATCGATCGTGGTGCCGGTCTCTTCGGTAATGGCGCGAATCACTGCACCGCCCTTGCCGATCACATCGCGGATCTTCTCCGGATTGATCTTCATCGTGTAGAGACGCGGCGCGTAGGTTGACACTTCTTCGCGATGACCGGACATCGAACCCTGCATCTGGCCAAGGATGTGCAGGCGGGCTTCCTTGGCTTGCGCCAGTGCAACCTGCATGATTTCCTTGGTGATGCCCTGGATCTTGATGTCCATCTGTAGCGCGGTCACGCCACCGTCAGTACCGGCGACCTTGAAGTCCATGTCGCCGAGGTGATCTTCGTCGCCCAGAATGTCGGTCAGCACAGCGAAACGGTTGCCTTCCTTGATCAGGCCCATGGCGATACCGGCGACGTGCGCCTTGAGCGGCACACCCGCGTCCATCAGGGCCAGTGATGCGCCGCAAACCGATGCCATCGAGCTCGAACCGTTCGACTCGGTGATCTCCGACACGACACGCATCGTGTACGAAAAGTCTTCGGCCTTCGGCAGCACGGCCAGCATGGCGCGCTTGGCCAGACGACCGTGGCCGATTTCGCGACGCTTCGGCGTACCGACGCGGCCGCATTCACCGGTGGCATAAGGCGGGAAGTTGTAGTGCAGCATGAAGCGCTCGCGGTATTCGCCGGACAGCGCGTCGATGATCTGTTCGTCACGACCGGTACCCAGCGTGGCGACAACGATGGCTTGCGTTTCGCCACGCGTGAACAAGGCCGAACCGTGAGTGCGCGGCAGCACACCCGAACGGATGGCGATCGGACGCACGGTGCGCGTATCGCGGCCGTCGATGCGTGGCTCACCACCAAGGATGCGGCTGCGAACGATCTTGGCTTCGACGTCAAAGAACATGTTCTTGACCGTATTGGCATCGGGCGCATCGTCACCGGCGGTCAGCACTTCGACGGCCTTGCTGGCGATTTCCTTGATGCGCTGGCTGCGCTGCTGCTTGCTGGTGATGCGGTAGGCTTCCTGCACATCGGCTTCAACGAGTTCGTTGAGCTTGGCGATCAGCGCCTCGTTCTTCGGCGCAGCAGCCCATTCCCATTCCGGCTTGCCGGCTTCTTCAACCAGATCGTTAATCGCGTTGATCGCGGCCTGCAGCTGATCGTGGCCAAAAACCACGGCGCCGAGCATGATTTCTTCGGAGAGTTCCTGCGCTTCTGATTCAACCATCAGCACGGCGGATTGCGTACCGGCAACGACGAGGTTGAGCTGACTGGTCTGCAACTGGGTCAGCGTCGGATTGAGGACGTACTGGCCGTTGATGTAACCGACGCGTGCGGCGCCGATCGGGCCATCGAACGGGATGCCGGAGATAGCCAGCGCAGCCGAAGCGCCGATCATCGCCGGGATGTCCGGATCGACTTCCGGGTTGAGCGAAACCACCATCGCCACGACCTGAACTTCGTTGTAGAAGCCTTCCGGGAACAGCGGACGCAGCGGACGGTCGATCAGACGCGAAGTCAGCGTCTCTTTTTCCGACGGGCGGCCTTCGCGCTTGAAGAAGCCACCCGGGATCTTGCCGGCTGCATAGGTTTTTTCAATGTAATCGACGGTCAGCGGGAAAAAATCCTGGCCGGGCTTGGCGGTCTTGTTGCCGACCACAGACACCAGCACGACCGTGTCATCGACCGAAACCATGATGGCGCCACCGGCCTGACGAGCGATCTCGCCTGTTTCCAGCGTGACCTGATGTGCGCCATAGGTGAAAGTTTTTTTAGCGATATTAAACATTGTTCCCTTTCTCAATTTCTCGATAACTGCTCAATAGTTCGACGCGCGCACCCACGACACCGGTACGCAATTCAACGAGGTGAAAACAAAACAAATAAGACAAAAAACAAAAGCGGTAAAAACAACAACAGCGGCGCAGCCCTGAATGGACTGGCCGCTGTCATCGATTCGAATCGTCCGCACTCCGACCGCATAGCGGATCGGCGAACAGGCTTACTTGCGCAGGCCGAGACGCTGAATCAACGCACGGTACGAATCCGCATTCGTGCGCTTCAGGTAGTCAAGCAGCTTGCGACGACGGCTCACCATGCGCAGCAGGCCGCGACGCGAGTGGTGATCCTTGACGTGCTCTTTGAAGTGACCGGTGAGGTCATTGATACGTGCGGTCAGCAGCGCTACCTGGACTTCGGAGGAACCCGAATCACCTGCAGCACGCTGGAAATCAGTCATGATCTGCGCTCTTTGCGCAACATTGATCGCCATGTCAAACTCTCTTTCGTAAGTAACGACGCAGCCCCAGTTTGATAGAGCCAACGCCAGATTAATAAATGTACAAATTCGCTCGGCGAAGCGAAGCGCGCATTATAACGGGTTGAATCATCAGGCGGCAAGCGGAATTGAAGGGCTCTTCAGTGCTACAACCCCCGGAAATTCAGCCGCTAACGACCAGCCGGCGCGGCCTCAACTGCCCATCCGGGTCAGCCTCACCCAGGCCGAGCAGGCGGTTCTGGTCATAGACGCGACAGGGGCCTGGCGCAATGTCGGCAACAACAGGATTGCCGTGACAAAAGCGTGCAGCAGCGAGCTCGTCAAGATAAACCGCAGGCAGCTTCTGCAGCAAGGCATCCGGCGCTTGCAGACAGGCGCTTCGCTCAGCATCTGAAAACGCATTCAGCTGTTCCAGCGTCACCGCATCATCAATACGCAAGGCGCCCACGGCCGTGCGCCGCAGCGCAGTCAAATGTGCGCCGCAGCCAAGCGTCTTGCCGATATCTTCAGCCAGCGTGCGAATGTAGGTTCCCTTGCTGCATGTGACGCGCAAACGGCAACGATCACCACTCAGTTCAAGCAGCAACAATTCGTGGATAACGACGTTGCGCGCCGCACGCTCGACTTCAATGCCCTGCCGCGCCAATTCATAGAGCGGCTTGCCGTCGCGCTTAAGTGCCGAGTACATCGGCGGAATCTGGGAAATCGGCCCGCGAAAGCGCGGCAAAACCGCTTCCAGATCTACCTGACTGAATTCAACCGCATGGCGAGCCAGCACCTCACCTTCAGCATCACCGGTATTGGTCGTGATGCCAAACAATACATCTGCTTCATAAGTTTTATTGGCTTCAAGCAGATCGCTCGAAAACTTGGTTGCTTCGCCAAAACAGACGGGCAGCAAGCCGGTAGCCAAGGGATCGAGCGTACCGGTGTGGCCGGCTTTGGCTGCGGAAAAAAGGCGTCGCGCACCCTGTAACGCGTAGTTCGAAGACATGCCTGACGGCTTGTCGAGCAGCAATACGCCATCGACGCGCTGCCAGCTGCGTTTGGTTGCCAAAATCAGTTTTCTGGCGTTTTGTCTGAGACTGCTACTGCTTGCTGGATCAGTTTCGAAAGGTCAGCGCCGCGCTCGAGCGATTGATCAAAGACGAAATGCAGTTGCGGTGTCATGTGGATACTGATGCGTTTGCCCAACTCGCGACGCAGAAAACCGGAGGCTTTCTGCAGTCCCTCCATCACCGCCGGCAAATTTTCGCTACCCGCTAGGGTGCTGAAAAACACCTTGGCGTGCGCGTAATCGGCAGTAATTTCGACATCGGTCAGACTGATCATGCCGACCCGGGGATCCTTCAGCTCCGTGCGAATCAGCTCTGCCAATTCGCGACGAATCTGCTCGGAAACCCGGTCCTTACGTGAAAAACCTTTATTGACTGCCACTTAAAGCGTCCGCGCGATTTCCGTGACTTCGTAAACTTCGAGCTGATCGCCTTCCTGGTAGTCGTTGAAGTTCTTCAGCGACAAGCCGCATTCGAAACCGGCACGAACTTCCTTCGCGTCATCCTTGAAGCGCTTGAGCGACTCGAATTCGCCATCCCACATGACCACGTTGTTGCGTAGCAAACGGGCACGTGAATTGCGTTTGACGACGCCTTCGAGCACGTAGGAACCGGCAATCGTACCGATCTTGGTCGCACGGAAAACCTGCCGGATTTCAACCAGACCGGTGATCTCTTCGCGCTTCTCCGGCGACAGCATGCCGGAGAGCGCTGCTTTAACTTCATCGACCGCATCGTAAATGATGTTGTAATAACGGATATCAACACCAAAACTCTCGGCTGCCTTGCGCGCACCGGCATCGGCCCGGGTGTTGAAGCCGATGATGACCGCCTTTGAAGCCTGCGCGAGATGCACGTCGGATTCGCTGATCGCGCCGACTGCGCCGTGAATGACGTTGACCTTGACCTCGGCCGTCGAGAGTTTCTGCAGCGACTGCACCAGCGCCTCTTGCGAACCCTGCACGTCAGCCTTGATGATCAGCGGCAGCATCTTGACCTCGGCTTCCGTCATCTGATCAAGAATGGTTTCGAGATTGGCTGCCTGCTTCTTGGCCAGCTTGACGTCGCGGAACTTGCCCTGACGGAACAGCGCGATTTCGCGCGCCTTGCGTTCGTCAGCAAGCACCACAGCATCCTGCCCGGCTGCCGGCACATCGGACAGACCAAGGATTTCGACCGGAATCGACGGACCGGCTTCCTTGATCGATTTTCCGTTCTCGTCGATCATGGCACGGATACGTCCAAACACCTGGCCGGCCAACAGCACATCACCCTGACGCAGCGTGCCGGATTGAACCAGCATGGTCGCTACCGGACCACGGCCCTTGTCGAGGCGTGCCTCGATGATCAACCCCTTGGCCGGCGCATCCCTCGGCGCCTTGAGTTCAAGAACTTCGGCCTGCAACAATACATTTTCGAGCAGTTCATCAATACCAGCACCGGTCTTCGCCGAAACGGAGATGAAAGGTGCTTCACCGCCGTATTCTTCCGGCACGACCTGTTCGGCAACCAGTTCCTGTTTGACACGTTCAGGATTGGCATCCGGCTTGTCGATCTTGTTCACCGCGACGATGATCGGCACACCGGCCGCCTTCGCGTGGTGAATCGCTTCCTTCGTTTGCGGCATGACGCCGTCGTCGGCAGCAACAACCAGAATAACGATGTCGGTTGCTTTTGCACCACGCGCACGCATCGCCGTAAAGGCTTCGTGACCCGGCGTATCAAGGAAGGTGACCATGCCACGCTCGGTTTCAACGTGATAGGCACCGATGTGCTGCGTAATGCCGCCGGCTTCGCCCGAGGCCACGCGGGCGCGGCGAATGAAATCGAGCAGTGAGGTCTTGCCGTGATCAACGTGACCCATCACGGTAACGACCGGTGCGCGCGGCTCAAGCAGGACATCCTTATGCTCGGCGTGCGTATCAAGGAAGGCATCCGGATCATCGAGTTTGGCCGCAACCGCCTGATGGCCCATTTCCTCGACGATGATCATCGCCGTTTCCTGATCAAGCACCTGGTTGATGGTGACCATCAGGCCCATCTTCATCAGCGCCTTGATTACTTCGGTCGCCTTGACGGCCATCTTGTGCGCCAGATCGGAAACCGAGATGGTTTCCGGGATGTGCACTTCGCGCACCACCGGTTCGCTCGGCGCCTGGAAGGAATGCTCTTCCTCGACACCGGCACCACGACCGCCACGTTTGCCCTGCTTGTTGTCACGCCAGCCGGTCGCACCGGTTGCGCCACGTGTTTTGAGCCCGGGGCGCTTGTTGGCCCCCTCGTTTTTCCAGGGGCCCTTTTTCTCGGCAGCTTTTTTGTCCGGCGCACCGGGCTTGGCAGCAGGCTTGTGCAAAGTCTTGTCTTCGGCGGGACGATCGGTTGCTGTCTGCGCCGCAACCTGTTTTGCCGCCTCTGCCGCCTTGGCAGCTACCGCTTTCTCTTCGGCTTCAATTTTCAGTCGCACCAGATCCGCGCTACGCTGCTGCTTTTCCTTGAACTCCGCTTCCTGGCGGAGGCGAAGTTCGCCATGGCGACGCTCCTCCTCGGCACGAAGCTTTTGCTGCTCTTCACCGATGATCGACGCCCGCGTCACAACTTTTTTGGCCCCGGCGGGTTTTTCGGCGACGGGCGCAGTTTTTCCCTTGGCGGCAGATTTTGCCTTGGCAACTGGCTCAGGCGTCACCTCAACGACCGGCTCAGGGATTACTTCGGCGACGGCCTCAACCGGCAGTTCAACGACCGGCTCGGCGATAACTTCGACAACTGGCTCGACGACCGGCTCAACGCGAACCTCGACAACCGGCTCGGGAACAACCGGCGTTGCCACCACCGCAACGGGTGCCTCAGCCCGAACTTCCGGCGTGTCACGCTTGACCAGGACACGTTTTTTGCGAACCTCGACCTGAACTGTGCGTGATTTACCGTGCGAATCCTGCGATTTGATTTCGCTGGTTTCCTTGCGGGTCAGGGTAATTTTTGTCTTGCCTTCCGCTTCGCCGTGCGAACGGCGCAGATAGTCCAGCAGTCTGGACTTATCCTGTTCGGAAAGCATATCTTCAGCCTGGCTTTTGGCTACACCGGCTTTTTGCAACTGCTCGAGCAGTACACCCGCCGGCATTTTCAGGTCGGTGGCAAATTGGGCAACACTTGTTTGCGCCATGGGATTTCCTCTTTTCTGCTTACTCGAACCAGTGCGCGCGCGCCGTGGTGATCAATTGTTTGGCACGTTCCGTATCGACGCCGGTCATTTCGGTGAGTTCATCGACCGCGAGATCGGCGAAGTCATCGAGTGTCTTGATACCGCCTGAGGCCAGCTTGGCTGCCAGCGCCTTGTCCATGCCTTCAAGTGCAATCAGGTCATCGGCAACGTCATCGAGCTGTTCTTCAGTGACGATTGCTTCTGTAAGGAGCACGTTACGCGCCCGGTCACGCAGTTCCTGGACGGTGGCCTCGTCGAACGATTCGATTTCGAGCATTTCATGGAGCGGCACGTAAGCCACTTCTTCCAGCGTCGAAAAACCCTCTTCAATCAGGATGTTCGCCACTTCCTCATCGACATCCAGTTTTTCCATGAACAGCACGCGGATCGCGGCAGCTTCGGCTTCAACGCGGGTTTGCGACTCTTCCACGGTCATCAGATTGATCGTCCAGCCGGTCATTTCCGACGCCAGACGAACGTTCTGGCCACCGCGGCCAATGGCAATCGCCAGATTGTCCTCGTCGACCACCACATCCATGCTGTGCTTGTCTTCATCGACCACAATCGAGCTGACCTCGGCCGGTGCCAGTGCACCGATCACGAACTGCGCAGGATCGGCTGACCACAGCACGATATCGACACGTTCACCGGCCAGTTCATTGGTTACCGCGGTCACGCGCATACCGCGCATACCGACACAAGTACCGATCGGATCGACGCGCTGATCGTTTGACTTGACGGCAATCTTCGCCCGCACACCCGCATCGCGCGCTGCAGCTTTGATTTCCAGCAGGCCGTCATCGACTTCAGGAACTTCAAGCTCGAACAGCTTGATAATGAATTCGGGGGCAGTACGCGAAAGAATCAGTTGCGGACCGCGTGCCGCACGGTCGATGCGCAGCAGGAAAGCCTTGACGCGATCACCAACACGCAGGTTTTCACGCGGGATCATCTGCTCACGCGGCAGCAGCGCCTCAATCTTGCCGGCTTCGATAATCGCATTGCCACGTTCCATGCGCTTGATCGTACCGGTAACGAGATGCTCCTTGCGATCAAGGAAGTCATTGAGAATCTGTTCGCGCTCGGCATCGCGGATCTTTTGCAGAATCACCTGCTTCGCTGCTTGCGCACCGATCCGGCCGAAATCAATTTTCTCCAGCTCTTCCTCGAGATAATCGCCAATTTCAACCTCAGCGTCCTGCTTCTGGGCTTCCGACAGCGGAATTTGCTGCGCTTCATTGACGTATTGATCTTCAGCCATCACTTCCCAGCGGCGGAAGCTCTCAAAATCGCCCGTTTCACGGTCGACAACGACGCGAACGTCAGCCTCATCGTCGGTACGCTTCTTGGTCGCTGACGCGAGCGCCAGTTCCAGTGCGCCGAAGACGATGTCTTTGGTCACGTTTTTTTCGCGGGCCAGCGCATCTACCAGCAGCAAAATTTCGCGGCTCATCTTATCAATACCTCCCTATTCCAGCCTGTCAATCGATGCAAACTAATCAAACTTGGGAACCAGCCGGGCCTTGTCAATATTGCCCAGATCAAGTTCCACTTCGCCCGATTCGATTTGCAGGCGTACCTTGCCGTCCTGCAAACCCTGCAGGACACCATTAAAATTGCGCCGACCATTTACGGGGAGGCGTAGCTTGAGATGAATTTCCGAACCGGCAAAACGCTCGAAATCGGCCGCTTTCTTCAGCGGCCTATCCATTCCCGGCGACGAGACTTCAAGACGGTCATAATCGATATTCTCGACAGTCAGCACACGCGACAACTGGTTGCTGACCAACGCGCAGTCGTCAATATCGACACCACGCGCCTTATCCGATTTGTCGATGAACAGGCGCAGCACGCGTCCACGCGGGCTCTGCTCGACGTCGACCAGCTCGTAACCGAGGCCGGTCACCGTTTTTTCAAGAAGATCGTGTAAATCCATAGCTACAAATAAAAAATGGGCGAAACGCCCATCCCCGATAAAAATTGCCCCCGAAGGGGCCAGCGGAAGAAAACCGCCGGATTATAACGGAAAACTCCGGCGACGTAAATCGGCTAGCTGCTATTTGCCATTTCCCGACAAACTACCGTTCACGCGGCTTGCGCAGCGGACGGCCGGGAGACGGATCCTCCATGCCAAAATCGGTAAGCAGCTTTTGCACTTCCAGATCCTTCAGCTCCAGCACCTGTCCACGCTTGAGATTCGGCGGCAGGATAAATGGGCCGTAGCGCACACGCATCAGGCGGCTGACGACGACGCCAACGGCTTCGAACATGCGCCGGACTTCACGATTCCGTCCTTCAAAGAGCGACACGCGATACCAGTGATTGGCACCCTCGCCGCCCGCTTCCTGAAACGTCGCAAACTGCGCCGGGCCATCGTCCAGCTCGATACCGTCAAGCAGGCGCTGACGGGCATCATCGGGCAACTCGCCGAGAATACGCACCGCATATTCGCGCACCAGGTTGTAACGTGGATGCATCAGCCGGTTAGCCAGATCACCCGAGGTCGTAAACAACAGCAGGCCGCTGGTGTTGAAATCAAGGCGGCCGACTGCGACCCAGCGTCCACCCGACATTCTGGGTAAAGACGTAAAGACCGTCGGACGGCGATCCGGGTCATCGCGCGAAACGATCTCGCCTTCGGGCTTGTGATAAATGATCACGCGCGGCAGGCGATTGGAGAATTTCAGATGGACCAGCTTGCCATTGACCTTGACGCGCTCGCCCGGGGCAACCGATTGGCCGACATGCGCTACTTCACCATTCACATTGACGCGCCCGGCGGTAATCAGCTCTTCCATCTCGCGCCGCGAGCCGATGCCGCTTTGTGCCAGTAGCTTGTGCAAGCGCTCGGGTTTGCCCGGCACTTCCTTATGCCGGCCGCGCTTCGAGTGGTCCTCGGGTGCTGCACGCGGGGCACGGCGTTGTTTTGGCTCGGCGGCTTCCTCCGGCGCCACGGGCGTGTACTCATCGGCAGAAGCACCGGCACGTGGCGCGCGAGGCATGCGTGGCGTGGGCGTCGCCACCGGGCGCTTTAGCGAGCGCGGTGCAGTCGGCGTAGCAGGAGGACAAAAAGGGGTCTTGCGGGTTTTATTGGGCATCTGCCAGTTCCAGCGTTTGGTTCAGTTGTTCGAGCGGCGGCAATTCGGTCACACTGCGCAAACCGAGATCGTCGAGAAATTTTTTGGTTGTCGCCAGCAAGGCCGGACGTCCCGGCGTATCGCGATGGCCGACCACGTCGACCCAGCCGCGCTCTTCGAGCACCTTGATGATCTGGGTGGCAACGGTAACACCACGAATATCCTCAATATCGCCGCGTGTTACGGGTTGACGGTAGGCAATGATGGCCAGGGTTTCAAGTACGGCCCGCGAGTATTTGGGTGGTTTTTCAGGATTCAGCCGTTCCAGATACGGCAGATACTCGGCGCGTGTACGAAAACGCCAGCCGCTGGCCAGTTGCATCAACTCAGCGGGGCGTCCAACCCAGTCTTCGCGCAGCTCATCAAGCAATACCCGCATCACGTCCGTGCTGATTTCCTGGGTGAAAACCTTTTTCAGATCGGCGACCGAAAGCGGCTGTTGCGCCGTCAACAGCACCGCCTCAAGAACGCGCTTCATCTCGCCGGTATCGCCAGGCATCGTCGCCGGCAAATCACTGGGCAAATTATTCGGTAGATTGTGATCGGGAGTCATTTCGGCCATCAGCCAACCTCACGTAGATCGGGGCGAATGTTTCCGCCTGGGTCATTTCAAGCAGATGCTCGCGCGCCAGTTCAAGCATCGCCAGAAAATGCACGACGAGAACCGGCGCACCAAGCGCTGGATCAAACATATCAACGAATTCAACGAAACCACCAGCGTCCCGCAGATGCCGCAGGATCAAGCCCATGTGCTCGCGCACCGACAGCTCTTCGCGCTGGATATGGTGATGCGTATGCAGTCTGGCCTGACGCAGGATGGCGCTCCAGGCATTTTTCAGATCGTCGACGCTGACTTCCGGCAAACGCTGCAACATCGATTTCTCGACCCAGATCTCGACCCAGTCAAAGTCACGTTCCGCCTGCGGCATCTCATTCAGCCGATGCGCCGACAGTTTCATCTGCTCGTATTCGATCAGCCGGCGAACCAGTTCGGCGCGCGGGTCCTCAACTTCTTCGCCGGCAACGGCCTTGGCCCGCGGCAGCAACATGCGCGACTTGATCTCGATCAGCATCGCCGCCATCACCAGATAGTCGGCCGCCAGTTCAAGATTGTGCGTGCGCATCGCCTCGACGTAAGTCAGATACTGCACGGTGAGCGGCGCCATCGGAATGTCGAGAACATTGACGTTGGCCTTGCGGATCAGGTAGAGCAAAAGATCGAGCGGGCCTTCGAAAGCATCGAGCATCACCGCCATCGCATCCGGCGGAATGTACAGATCCAGCGGCATCTGCGCCATCGGCTGGCCATAGATCATGGCGACCGGATCAACGACTGCGGCGTCGCTCATGACAGCAAACCCAAACCCAAAGCCAATCCAACGCAGAGGCGCAGAGACGCAGAGGTAACGCAGAGAAAACCAAGTTTTTCTCTGCGTCGCTTTTCTCTGCGCCTCTGCGCCTCTGCGTTGGATTTTTTGTTCATAACGTCAACTGTAATTCAGCCCCATCGCTTCACGGACGTCGCGCATGGTTTCCTGGGCCAGTTTGCGGGCTTTCTCGTTGCCGTCGGCGATGATGTTACGTACCAGCGTCGGGTCATCGAGATAGGTCTGGGCGCGCTCGCGCATCGGCGCCTGCTCCTTGAGGATGCTGTCAATTACCGGTTGCTTGCATTCAAGACAGCCAAAACTCGCGCTGCGGCAGCCCTTCTGCACCCAGTCCTTGCACGCCTCATCGGAATAAACCAGATGCAGCTGCCACACCGGGCATTTGTCCGGATCGCCGGGGTCGGTCAGCCGCACGCGCGCCGGGTCGGTCGGCATGCGCTTGATCTTGTGCGATACCGACGCTTCGTCTTCACGCAGGGTGATCGTATTGTTGTAGGACTTGGACATCTTCTGGCCATCCAGGCCGGGCATGCGTGACGCTGCGGTGAGCAGGGCGCCGGGTTCAACCAGGATCATCTTGCCGGTGCCTTCGAGGTAGCCGAGCAGGCGTTCGCGGTCTTCGTGCGGGAGGTTCGGCACCTCGTCGAGCAGCGCGTGCGCGTAGTTGACCGCCTCCTGCACGCCGTCCTGCTGAAAGCGCGTGCGCAGCTGGCCGTAGAGACGCGCTTTCTTCGAGCCGAGTCGCGTCACCGCTTCCTTGGCCTTGTCCTCGAAACCGGGTTCACGGCCGTACATGTGATTGAAGCGGCGCGCCAGTTCACGCGTGAACTCGACATGCGGAATCTGATCTTCGCCGACCGGCACCTTGTCGGCACGGTAAATCAGGATGTCGGAACTCATCAGCAAGGGATAGCCGAGAAAGCCGTAGGTCGACAAATCCTTGCTGTCGAGCTTTTCCTGCTGATCCTTGTAGGTCGGCACGCGTTCGAGCCAGCCAAGCGGCGTCATCATTGACAGCAGCAAGTGCAGCTCAGCGTGTTCCGGCACCTGCGACTGGATGAACAGCGTCGCCTGCGAGGGATCAACACCAGCGGCCAGCCAGTCGATGACCATGTCCCACGAAGCCTTTTCGATCCCTTGCGGATCTTCGTAATGCGTGGTCAACGCATGCCAGTCGGCGACGAAAAACAGACAGGGATGTTCGTGCTGGAGCTTGATCCAGTTCTTCAGCACGCCATGGTAGTGGCCAAGGTGCAAGCTGCCCGTGGGGCGCATGCCGGAGAGGACTCGTTCTGCGTACATAGATAGCGTCAATTCAACTGAAAAAAGGAAATGATCAGGCGTTGAAACAGCGAAACGAAAGGCCCCATGATGCTCCCCAGAACCCCCGTAAAGAGCAATAAAAGCAAAATGGGAAAGCCCCAGCGCTCAAGCTGGGCAAACTTCCATGCCAGTGCGTGCGGCAACAGGCTGACCGCGATACGCCCCCCGTCAAGCGGCGGCAAGGGCAACAGATTCAGCACCAACAGCACAATATTGACGTTGATACCGATTTTGCTCATCTCGACCAGCGGTACGCTGTAGGCATTCAATGGCAGCAACAAGGTTGCCTTCAGCAAGGCAGCCCAGACAAGTGCCATGAGCAGATTCGAAGCCGGCCCTGCAGCCGCAACCCAGAGCATGTCGCGTTTCGGGCTACGCAAGTTCCCGAAATTAACAGGAACCGGCTTCGCCCAGCCAAACAGCATAGCGCTGCCCGCCGCCAGATAACTGGTCGCCAGAATCAAGCCGGGAACCAGCAAGGTACCGACCGGATCAATATGGCGCAGCGGATTGAGGCTGATCCGTCCGGCTTGCCAGGCGGTGGGATCACCAAAGTAACGCGCAGCATAGCCATGCGCAGCCTCATGCAGGGTGATCGCAAATATCACTGGCAAGGCAGCAATAGCAATGGTCTGGATCAATGCTTCCATGGTTTCCCGTTCAATCCAGACCAAAAGGCGCAAGCGGGCCGCGCCCGGTACGCACCAGCACTGGCAGGGAGCCGGTCAGATCGACCACCGTGGTCGGCTCGGTACCGCAATGGCCACCGTCCAGAATCAGTTCCAGATGATCGTCAAGCCGGTCCTGGATCTCCCACCCTTCAGTCAGCGGAAACTCATCACCGGGCAGCATCAGGGTCGAGGTGAGCAGCGGTTCGCCGAGCTGTTCAAGCAAGGCCAGGGCAACCGGGTGGGCCGGCACGCGCAGCCCGATTGTCTTGCGCTTCGGGTGCAGCACGCGACGCGGCAACTCTTTGGTGCCCTCAAGAATAAAGGTGTAGCTTCCCGGCGTCGTTGCCTTCAGCAAACGGTACTGGGCATTATCGACACGGGCAAACTGGGCAATTTCCGAAAGGTCGCGACACATCAAAGTCAAATGATGGCGATCATCGACGCCACGAATCGCGCGAATGCGCTCAACCGCATCCTTGTCGCCAAGATGACAGCCCAGCGCGTAACAGGAGTCGGTCGGAAAAGCGAGCAGGCCGCCTTTCCGAACCATATCCGCAGCAATGTTCAGCAGCCTCGGTTGCGGATCTTCCGGATGAATCGATAAGTACTGCGCCATCAGGGTACTCAGAACGCTTCCCAGATGGGCTTCAACCCCTCTGGTAATGGCGCCAGTTTTCCCAGATCAGTGTAACTTTCGACCGGCCCGTGGAAATCCGAGCCGCGCGAGGCGAGAAAACCGAATTCATTGGCCAAACGGCCGAAAGTTCCGACATTCTCAACCGAATGGCTACCGGACATGACCTCGATGGCCTGTCCGCCAAGATCCTTGAAGTCGGCGAGAAAACGCCGCATGGCGCGATTATTCATTTTGTAACGACCCGGATGGGCGACTGCCGCAATGCCACCCGCACCGAGAATCCAGCCGATCGAATCGGGCAGCGTTGCCCAGCGATGATCGACATAACCGGGGCGCCCCGGTACCAGATACGATTCAAAAACGCTGCGCATATCCTTGCAAACGCCGGTTTCAACTAGAAAACGGCCGAAATGAGCGCGGCTGATCAGACTGGGGTTTTCAGCAAAACGCATGGCGCCTTCAAAGGCACCGCCAACACCAACCTTCTCAAGCTCGGCCGACATACGCTGTGCGCGGTCAATCCGGCCGGAGCGAATGGCGGCCAGACCGGAATTAAGCGCCGCATTTTCCGCATCGAAAGCCAGGCCAAGAATATGAATCTGCATCGCCTCCCACTCGATGGAAATTTCGACGCCATTGACGAAAGCCATTCCGACCTCTTCCGCCACGGCGCGAGCTGCATCAAGACCGCCAAGATCATCATGATCTGTCAGCGCCAGCATATCAACGCCGTTGGCAAACGCCCGACGGGCGACATCAGCCGCCGGCAGCAGGCCGTCGGAGGCAGTTGAATGACAATGAAGATCGGCGTTGAACACGGCAGACAGAGGGCTTGACAGGTGGAAATGTAAGCGACGCATGATAACACAGGGGGAACTGGCTCACCCCGCCAACGCAGTGAGGAAGCATTCTCACGTGTCTAATGGTGCGCCGCAACAAGACAAATCTTGCCGCTCCATATTGCGACCTCACCCGTCGTCGCGCTATAGTTCGTCCGCGAACGGGAGAGAGCGGATTCGTTTATAAACGTGTAATTCTCCCGCCGCCGAAGGCGCAATCCACCCGGAAACGCTCAGGCAAAAGGACCGTTCGTGCAATGAACTCTGGAGAGCGGCGCCCCCGAAAAGCGGAGCGCCCACCGATGGGGCAACGCGGCCGGCATCAAGCATTCCGGCGCGGTAATCTCTCAGGTATCAAGGACAGGGGGGTGAACTCGATTGGAGTTCGCCCTTTTTTGTTTCTAGAACTGACTTGAATATACCTCTCCAAGGGATTGATATGACGCAAAAAACCGTCCTCAACGACACCCATCGCCGATTCGGCGCCAAGATGGTTGATTTCGGCGGCTGGGACATGCCCGTCAACTACGGATCGCAAATCGAAGAGCATCACGCCGTGCGCCGCGACAGCGGCATGTTCGATGTTTCACATATGTGCATGGTCGATCTGGCCGGCCCCGACACCAAACCCTTCCTGCTGCGCCTGATCGCCAACAACGTCGAGAAGCTCAAAGTTTCTGGCAAAGCACTTTACAGCGCCATGCTCAACGAGGCCGGTGGCGTGATCGATGATCTGATTGTCTATTACCTCGACGACACCCACTACCGCATGGTGATCAACGCCGGCACCGCCGACAAGGATCTGGCCTGGATGGCCGCCCGTCTCGCTGAATGGAAACTGGAGGTCAGCATCACCCAGCGCCGCTCCGGTGAAAACGCGCTGGCCATCATTGCCGTGCAAGGCCCGACCGCCCGCGAAAAAGTCTGGCAGGTCCTGCCGGAAACACGCGCCGCCACCGAAACATTGAAACCCTTCTTTGCGGCAAGCGTCGGCGACTATTTCATCGCCAGCACCGGTTATACGGGCGAAAATGGTTTTGAAATCGCCCTACCCGCTGCGCAAGCCGATGGCCTCTGGCAAGCCCTTGCCGATGTTGGCGTCCAGCCCTGCGGTCTCGGTGCCCGCGACACCTTGCGCCTCGAAGCAGGGATGAATCTCTACGGCCAGGACATGGACGAGAACGTTTCACCGCTCGACGCCGGACTCGCCTGGACGGTGGATCTCGTCGCAGCACGCGACTTCGTCGGCAAGGCTGCCCTCCTCACCAAGCCGCAGGCACAACAATTCCTTGGCCTGTTGCTTCTTGAACGCGGTGGCGTGCTGCGCGCGCATCAGAAAGTTGTGACCGCGCAAGGCGATGGTGAAATCACCAGCGGCACCTTCTCGCCAAGCATGCAGCAATCAATCGCCCTGGCGCGCTTGCCGCTTGGCGTAGCGATCGGCGACACGGTCATGGTCGAGATTCGCGACAAACAACTCAAGGCCAGAGTGGTCAAACCAAACTTCGTACGCAACGGTACAGTTATCGTTCAATAACATATACATATAACATTAATCTAATCTATTTTATAAGGACTGATCATGAACGTTCCCGCCAATCTCAAATACACCAAGAGCCACGAATGGGTCCGCGCTGAAGCCGACGGCACCGTCACTGTCGGTATTACCGACCACGCGCAGGAGTTGCTCGGCGACCTGGTTTTCATCGAGTTGCCCGACGTCGGCGCAGAACTTGCCGCCGAGAAGGAAGCGGCAGTCGTCGAGTCCGTCAAAGCCGCTGCTGACGTCTACGCCCCACTTGCCGGCACGGTCACCGAAGTCAATCAAGCCGCCGCCGACGCACCGGAATCGGTCAATCAGGACGCCTACACCGCCTGGCTGTTCAAGATGAAGCCGGCCAATGCAGCCGATCTCAACACGCTGCTTGACGCCACCGCTTACCAACAGACCGTCGACGCATCCTGAAGACTGCCCGGAGAGGCAATATCCATGCGCCTCTCCGGGCGCCTCACGACACCTGCCGCCTGCGCCAACCCATTTTCTGCCGGACAAGACTATGCCCAACACCCGCCCCCTCGCAGCCCTTGAGCAGCGCGACGAATTCATCGCACGCCACATCGGACCCTGCCCGTCTGAAATCGCCGCGATGCTGTCGGCAATCGGCGCATCAAGTCTCGACCAGCTGATTGACCAGACGGTCCCGGCAGCAATTCGCCTGCCCGCACCGCTGCCTCTGGCCAGTGCTCGCACGGAGAACGAAGCATTGAGCGCACTCAAAGCCATTGCCGGCAAGAATCGCGTCAACAAGTCACTGATCGGCATGGGTTACGCCGATACGCTGACGCCCAAGGTAATCCTGCGCAACGTGCTGGAAAACCCCGGCTGGTACACCGCCTACACGCCCTATCAGGCCGAGATCGCGCAAGGCCGGCTGGAGGCGCTGCTCAACTATCAGCAGATGGTCATTGACTTGACCGGCCTCGAACTGGCCAATGCCTCGCTGCTCGACGAGGCTACCGCGGCGGCCGAAGCAATGACCATGGCGCGCCGTGTCAGTAAATCAAAATCCAACATCTTCTTCATCGACGCCGCCTGTTTCCCGCAGACGATCGATGTGATGAAAACACGTGCCGCTTTCTTCGGCTTCGAACTGGTGTTTGGCGCGCCGAAAGAAGCCGCGCTACAGGAAGTTTTTGGTGCGCTTTTCCAGTATCCGAATGACGAAGGCGAAGTCAGCGACCTGACCGGCCCGATTGCTGCCGTCAAGTCACGCGGCGGGGTGGCCGCTGTTGCCTCCGACCTGATGGCGCTGGTCCTGCTCAAGTCGCCCGGCGAAATGGGCGCCGATATCGCACTTGGCTCATCGCAACGCTTTGGCGTGCCGCTGGGTTTTGGCGGCCCGCACGCCGCTTTTTTTGCCACGCGCGATGAGCACAAGCGCGCAGTCGCCGGTCGCATCATCGGCGTATCGATCGACGCACGCGGCAACAAGGCGCTGCGCATGGCACTACAAACCCGTGAACAGCACATCCGCCGCGAGAAAGCCAATTCCAACATCTGCACCTCGCAGGTTCTGCTCGCCAATATGGCCGGCATGTATGCCGTTTATCATGGCCCGCAAGGCCTGCGCGCCATCGCCGAGCGGATTCACCGGCTAACGGCGATCCTCGCCGGCGGACTGCGCCGCGCGGGCGTCAACGTGCTGACCAAACAATTTTTCGACACCCTGCGCATCGACCTTGGCACACGTGCATTAACCGTTTACCAAGCCGCCATCGGCGCCGGATACAACCTGCGCCAGGCCAGCAATGGCGTCCTTGGCATCGCAATCAACGAAAAGTCCTCACGCGACGATGTGGCGGCGCTGATCAAACTGATCGCCGGCGTCACCGTGGATATTGAAACGATCGATGCACAGGTACAACAAGCCGACGCAGCGCTGCCGGTAGCACTGCTACGCACCGACCCCATCCTCCAGCACCCGGTGTTCAATACGCACCACACCGAACACGAAATGCTGCGCTACCTCAAGAAGCTGCAGAGCAAGGATCTGGCGCTCGATCACTCGATGATTTCGCTTGGCTCGTGCACCATGAAGCTGAACGCCACCAGCGAAATGATCCCGGTTACCTGGCCCGAATTCACCGACATCCACCCTTTTGCGCCGCTCGATCAGGCACAGGGTTATCTGGAGATGATTGACGGGCTGGAAGACTGGCTCAAGGTAATCACCGGCTTTGACGCAATCTGCATGCAGCCGAACTCCGGCGCGCAGGGCGAATACGCCGGTCTGGTCGCCATCACCCGCTACCACGCCAGCCGCGGTGACAGCCATCGCAACATCTGCCTGATCCCGAAATCGGCACACGGCACCAACCCGGCCACCGCGCAAATGTGCGCCATGCAGGTCGTCGTCGTCGATTGTGACGAGAACGGCAACATCGACGTTGCGGATCTGAAATCGAAAGCAGCGCAGCATTCAACCAATCTCGCCTGCCTGATGATCACCTATCCGTCGACGCACGGCGTCTTTGAGGAGTCGGTAAAGGACATCTGTGCCCTCGTGCATGCGCACGGCGGCCAGGTCTATATGGATGGCGCCAACCTCAACGCGCAGGTCGGCCTGACCTCGCCCGGGACCATTGGCGCCGACGTCAGCCACATGAACCTGCACAAGACCTTCTGTATCCCGCACGGCGGCGGCGGGCCCGGCATGGGACCGATCGGCCTCAAAGCCCATCTGGCGCCATTCATGGCGAACCACGCAGTGCAGGCAATCAACGGCCCGCACCAGGGACAGGGCGCTGTTTCTGCTGCGCCATGGGGTTCGGCGTCGATCCTGCCGATCTCGTGGATGTACATTGCCATGATGGGTGGCGACGGGCTAAAACGCGCCACCGAAGTCGCCATTCTCAACGCCAACTACGTCGCCACGCGCTTGAATACACATTACCCGGTGCTCTATACCGGCAAGAACGGTCGCGTCGCACATGAATGCATCATCGACATCCGCCCGCTCAAGGCAGCCACCGGCATCAGCGAAACCGACATCGCCAAGCGTCTGATGGACTACGGTTTCCATGCCCCGACCGTCAGCTTCCCGGTCGCCGGCACGATCATGATCGAACCGACCGAATCGGAATCAAAAGCCGAAATTGACCGCTTCATCGCCGCCATGATCAATATTCGAGACGAGATCAGCAAAATCGAGCAAGGGCTGTGGCCCGCGGAGAACAACCCGCTCAAGCGCGCCCCGCATACGCAGGCAGACCTCGTTGATGCCGACTGGGATCGCCCGTACAGCCGCGCCGAAGCCGCTTTCCCGCTGCCTTACGTCGCTGAAAACAAGTTCTGGCCCAGCGTCAACCGCATCGACGATGTTTATGGCGACCGCAACCTGTTCTGCGCCTGCATTCCAATGGATGACTACCCGCAATAATGCATGCACAACCTGATTTGATTTAAGTAGACGCCACTCAGGCAGGCTAGAATGCCGTTGCCGCTATATCAATGCGAATTTCAACGAGTGAGGATTCAACATGCCTTATACACCCGACCTGCTCCAGGAATTGAACACCTTGATACGCTTTGACCTGGCAACCAGCCAGCAGGGCATAAAGATCCACAAAACGGCTGAGGCACCGGTCATTGCGGCAACTCAGCGCCTGCACGAGAAAGGTTTGCTAACCCAGGTTGATGGCGGATATCTGACCAGTCTCGGCCGTGAAGCGGCCGAGCATGCCCAGGCTACCTTGACCATTCTCACCTCACTGGCGGGCAGCCATGCGAAGCAGGAGGAAATGGCGGCACAATGAGATCCTGATTTTTGCCGTACCGGAATCCGGATACCGGATACCGGGCAGAACTGGCGGCTCGCAGTGCTTGATGACTGCGAGCCGCTTTCATCTCAACGTCGAAACCGGGTGTCGGCGATTGACGACAAGGTTTTCGTCAACAAATCAGTCACTTCGCCTGATCGCATGCAGCACTGTCGGCACCGCACGACAACCGGCGCGCCAAAAAACTGCAAGAAAAGCCCTAACAATCTGATAAATATCAGATTTCCTGATCTGGCACGAAGCTCGCTGTAGTCATCAACGCCGGCCACGCATTGCGGCCGGTATGACTGAAGCCTGATCAAGGAGAATCCATGCTCAATCGCCAAAACCTGTTCGGCAAACGCGAAGACATTCCCACCGCCCGACCCCCCGTGCTGCAAAGCCGTCCGACCCCCATACCGCTGACAAAACCCGACCCGGTGGCCACCAGCAGCGCGCCAGGCACTGCCACACCGGCCCCGGTGCCCAACGAAAAACCTAAAGGCGAGATCATTTCCGGCAGCCGTCTGATTGTCGGTCCGGACGTCAAACTGAAAGGCGCCGAGATTCTCGACTGTGACACCCTGGTCGTCGAAGGCCGGGTCGAGGCCACGATGGACAGCCGGGTCATCCACATTGCTGAAAACGGCTCCTTCAATGGCAAGGTCAGCATAGACGTTGCGGAAATTCATGGTTGTTTTGAAGGCGAACTCACCGTGCGCAGCCAGTTGCTGATCCATTCGACCGGCCGCGTCAGTGGCAAGATCCGTTACGGCAAGATCCTGATCGACGAAGGCGGACGACTTTCCGGTGACGTTCAGTCGCTCGACAGCGACGAAAACAAAGCCCCCGTCCGCAATGACGCGATTCCCGTGTTGAACCTGCGTAACGCAATTACTGCCTGATTGGTCGCCTGATTCCGGTTCAGGCCATTGCCGCCTCCCGACCGGGAGGCGGCCTGCATTCGCGGGTGGTCGATCGACGGGCTATTGGACGCGCTATTGCATTGCATGCAAATTCGTTCTACGTTCAGCAATTCGCTCACCCACGACGGACCGCAGAACCATGACCAACACCGCCCCGATCTACGACATCAACGCCGAAAGTTTGCAAGGCGACACCCGCTCCCTTGCCGACTATGCCGGCAAGCTCATGCTCATCGTCAACACCGCCAGCAAATGCGGTTTCACGCCGCAATTCGAAGGTCTTGAGGCGCTCTATCAGCGCTATCAGGCGCGCGGCCTGGTTGTGCTGGGTTTCCCCTGCAACCAGTTCGGCGAACAAGAGCCGGGCGCCGCCGCCGAAATCGCCGATTTCTGCCAAAAAAACTACGGCGTCAGCTTCCCGATGTTCGCCAAAATCGACGTCAACGGCGCCGACACGCACCCGCTCTACAAACTCCTCAAGCAATCTGCGCGCGGCTTGCTGGGTAGCGAAGGAATCAAGTGGAATTTCACCAAGTTTCTGGTCGATCGCGATGGCCGGGTTATTGAACGTTTTGCTCCCACTACCACGCCTGAAGCGATTGCCAAGGATATCGAAGCGCTGCTTTGAACCCGCCATGAACACACCGGATCTGAGCGGCATGATCCGCTGGCCAAACGTTCCGGCTTGCTATGGCTGGCTCTCGCTTGACCGGCGCGGCCAGTGGCGAATGCGCGGCGACCCGGTGACCCACGCCGGGCTGGCAAGCTTTCTCAATCGCCAGTACGGACACGACGAGCATGGCAATTATTTTGTACAAAACGGCCCGCAACGCGTCTACGTCGAGCTCGACTACACCCCCTGGGTATTACGGCTGACTTCGGAAAACACCTTGCAGACGCATACCGGTGCGCCGGTGGAAACTATCCAGGCAGCCGCCTTCGACGAAGAGGGCAATCTGTTGCTCGAATTTTCCGAAGGCATCGCCCTGCTCTGCGACCGCGACCTGCCCGCACTGCTTGGCTGCCTGCGCCAGGCGAACGGCGAACCTGCTGACGACACCACACTGCTTGAGCTGCTGGCGCAGACGTCGGGAATCCAGAACAAACTGTTGCTGCAATGGTATGAAAGGCAGGTACCTGTGTACCGAATCATTCGCACCGAGGTTTCTCGACGCTACGGTTATGTTTCGACCCCAACGGCGATCTGACAATCACCCCGTTATTGAGAAGAGTCCGCCGAATAGGCAAACACCCAATCCCGATACTGGCTCGCGTTTCTGAATGCGGCATCTTCTGGTTCAAATCCATCCTGCTTTATTGGTTTTCGGTCCGACAACGAGTAAACGCCAATGATCCGGCCTGCGCCACGAACGAGTCCCCACTCGGCTTTCACGCTCATTGGATCGACAAACACCTTGCGTAGATGCCGTTTTTCCACAAGCCCCCGGTGATCCGACAACAAGTCTTCCAAACGCTCCGGGTACTCGTGAATCCCCGCCGGCGAAACCTCAGCGTAGTAGCGCTCAATCGCCCCCCGAAACTGATGCCCGATAGCAAGCAGCTCTCTTTCCTGGTCCCGCCGCAAAGCCGTCGCATCCATCTCAAGCACCAGCACAAAACCTACCGACAGCAACGCCACAGACAACAGCACCCAAAGATAAGCAAAACCAGCCTGTCGCTGTAGCCGCTCAATACGCACCATACGCCTTCCCGTCCCTGGATACTCCCGGCGCACCACTGCGCAAATCGGCAACCCCTCCCCGAGGATCATCTCGGGGCTCAAACAAGATCCACGTCGTACTCGATTCCGTTATGGGGTCGACCGGCACGCCCCGCAGATACTGCTGCTCTACGATTTCTGCCAACGATGCCGGGTAGCGCCCCTTGTCAGCACGGAACTTGTCGATGGTCGCACGAACCACATTCAGGTTTTCGCGAAGTACTGTTTCCTTCGACTTTTCCAGTGCGCCAAAATATCTCGGCATCGCCAAAGTCAGCAATAACGCAACAATCGCCATCACAACCAGCATCTCGATCAGAGTGAATCCCGCGTAAAAACGCCTGCCACCTGGATGTTCGTAACCACTCATCACCATCACCACTGACTGTAGCGCACGCCATTAAGCCCAATGGCAATCGAGCGGGAATACACATCGAAGACATCTCGCCCTTCGGTGGGCGAATCGGGCGGCGAAGCATAGCTGCGCAGCCCCCAGGTCGTTGCCGCCTTCACGCTCTTGTCTGGGCAAAACGGATCGTGCGGAAGGCGCCGCAAAAAATAAATTTTCTGCCGCACTGGACTACGCTGATCGACAACGCCATCAACAAGCTCATCCAGAGATCTCGGATAGCCGGTTTCGCCGGGCTGTAACCCTACGCGACCTTGCTCGGCAGCACGTTTGTAGGCGTCGATAGCCGCCCTGATATCTATCAGTACATTGCGCAAATCATGCTCTTTCTCTCTTTGAAGGGTGTACTTGGCAACGGGGACGGAAATCAATGCCAGTACGCCCATGATCGCGAGCGTCATCATCAGTTCGATGAAAGTAAAGCCACGCGGGACATGCCTCATTGTGCGGCAGGCAAGACTGGAAGAGTCGCGGCCGGCATCACCGGCGTCGCCCCAGTTTGCAATCCCTGCACGTCGGGGCCGACGCTATTGAGCCGCAGGCTGGGCGCGCCCATACTGCTCTCGGTCCCAGATTCAAATTCCGCAACCGCCAAGTCCTGCCTACGGATCGAGCGAAGAATCCGCGGGGTGATGGACAGCAGAATTTCGCTACGTAGCCCGTCATCCTTTTGGCTACCGAAAAGGCGCCCCACGATCGGCAAATCCCCCAGTCCGGGAATTTTCTTGGAAGTGGTACGATCTTCATCGCTGATCAGGCCTGCCAACACCTGTGTCTCACCGTCTTTCAGTCGTAACACAGTACTCGCACCTCGCGTGCTGACTTGGTAAGCCAAGGTACCAGTCTTACTGGACACTTCCTTAGTCAGCCCAGACACTTCCAGGTTGATCTTGATCGCCACTTCTTCGTCGAGGTGAACGTTGGGCTCGACTTCCAGCTTTAAACCGACGTCAAGATAACTAACCGACTCGGCTACGAAACCCGTCGCCAGAGAGGTAGTGGTAATCACTGGCACCCGCTCACCAATCAGAACCTTGGCCTTCTCTTTATTCCGTACGCGAATGCGCGGGTTCGCGAGAATGGTGCTGTCATCATCATGCTTACGAGCGTTGATTTCCACGCTGCCTACGGTAGCCTGAATGGTATTGCTGTTGAGATTGCGCAACTGGTTCAAAGTCAGAGGCACGCCAGCGGTCTGAAGCGGCGCGAGGGATAGCTGCCCTGGCCACTGAATGCCGAGCTCCATGAGACGCGAGCGTTTCACCTCCACTATCTCGACTTCCAACATGACTTCCGGATCGCCTAAATCCTGCAAAGCAACGATTTTCTCCGCCATACGGATAGCTTCTGGCGTATCCCGGGCAATGATCAAACCGAGACGTTCATCCACCACCATATCCCGAAGTCTCACAATAGTCTTAAGGCTGTTGGCCACGGTTTTAACATCCGCGTTTGCGATATAAAAAGTACGAACAACCAACGCTTTGTAATCCTTCAATTTCTGCGACGTATTCGGATAAATCAGAATTGAATTGTCGTTCAGAATTTTTTGTTCCAACTGACTGGTCACAAGGATGATGCGGAGTGCCTCCTCGATGGAAGTATTTTTGGCAAGCACTGTGGTTTTTAAATCAGGCCGTATTTCCTGGTCGAAGAAAAAATTGATGCTAGAAACCATGGCGATAACATCAAACACCGAACGTATCGGGGCATCACGAAACTCCAGAGAAATCGGTTTACGAAATGCCTCAGACAGTCGGGTTGCCGTTGTCGCAGCAGCGTGTCCTGCCTGGTCAATTCGCGCCTTGAGATCCAGCGCGGCTTTCTGCCGCGGATTCTCCAGAAGCACCGGGCGCAGCTTGGCGAGCGCCTCTGTACTGCTCCCGGCTGCGCCGCTCTGGAAAAGAATGGTCGCATCACTAACCGCTGCCTGGTGACGACGCTCAGCGCTGATTGTGTTCAATCCCTGCACAGCCATTGCATTATTCGCATCGTAACGGAGCGCCTGCCGATAACCAGCCTCAGCTTCTTCCAATCGCCCATCACGACGTGCCACATCGGCCGCCGTCATCGAACGGGTGAGCAAACTGTTGCGCTGGTTGATTAACGTGGCTCGATATTCCGCGTTTCTGGGCTCCTGGCGAACGGCCTCGCCCAGCTGTACCAAGCCTTCCTCGACCCTGCCCTCGGCAATCAACGCATTGCCTTCCCGATAAGCCATCATACCGCCGCATCCGGTCAGGATAGTTAAGGAACAAAGCATCGACACCATCAATCTGGTGACAACAAATGGTCGGTGCAAACGTTGGTCACAAAATAATTTTGAATACGGCGTCATGATGTTTTCAATGTCTCGCTTACAACGGTGGGCCCAGGTCGAGCGTCTGCATTTGTTGCAGGGGAAGATAAAGGAACGCCAGCAATGCCCCCTGCAGGGATTCGATCCGGTATTGGCCATCGATCACATCACCAACACGAACGGCCAAATTGCGCTCGTTGATCTGCAGAAAAACCACTTGCTGACCAGCATCCACATAGCGCCCAAAAATACGGAATGGCAGCGGCGGGGCCTGAGGCGGTGGTGGCGGTGGAGGGGCGACTACCGGAACCGGCTGTGCCAAAGGAATTGGTTCCGGCGGGGAAAACAAGGCCAGCGGCTCGTCACTGCCGTGCCGGAGTTGCAAAGCAAGTACCTGCAACGCAGTCGATGGCTGACCCGCAGGCTCCAGCCGGCCAGCGAAACGAGCATCGTCATTGCCAGCAACGGATGTTGAGCGCTCAACCGGCATAACCAGCGCGCTCTCCGATTCCGGCGCCCAATAGGCAGCGCCCAGCGTCATGCTGAGGATAATTGCCAGTAGCAGATGACGACGGTTCATCGACCACTCTCGGCAGCAACACCTTGCGGCCCCCGGGGCAGCTGCCCCACGGCACCTGGGCGAACGAACAAAACCCACTGCACGCGAGCCTCAACAATTTTTGCATCAACCCGCTCGCGCTTGAACTGAACGCTTTCCAGTGCAAGCGACCGATGCGCCTGCAAGGCTGCAAGCAAAAATGCATGAATAGATTCCGCTTCACCCTTTAACGGCAGTGTCATTCGCCAACGCAGAAAACCGCCCTGCACATCATTTTCCTGCGCGTATTCGCCGCGGGCCAGCAGCAAACGATGGGCTTCTGCCTTAGCAATCAGATCCTGTAAAACATCCGGCACCGACTCCTCCGACAACAACGCCGCGTCAAAGGCCAGCAGCCGCTCACGATTGCTCGCGGGAGACGCCGCTGCGCTCAGTATCGTGGGCTGCACGCCGGGTTTTGTTTGCACTGCCCGCAATGCCTCCAAGTTCCGTGTCGCATGCAATGCAAATCCGCCAACGATGGCCACTGCCACGCCACAAGCAATCAGGAAGACTCCCGGCCAACCATAACGCTGCCGGCAGTGATGGGCCATCGTGCGCAACGACCAGAGACGACGGCCCATCTGCAAGGAACGGAGCAAAATTCTCAATCCTTCCACTCGACCTCCAACGTCAGGCGGTACGGTTTGGCCGGCTCGGATTCGACAACCTCATGGCGCAGCAAATAGGCACGGGCAATCCCCGGGCGATCAGAGAGAAATGCGACATAACGGGTCATATCAATACCGCTACCTGCCTCAGCGACGAGCTTCATTGTTCGAGCCGCACTGCGTGCAATATCGTTTGCAGCACGGCTGGCGGTCAAATCAATTTCGATCAGCGCGACCCGAATGTCTTTTGGTGGCTGCAACGATTTGAGCAGCGCATCAACCGGTAGATTCAATTCGCGCACAGCCTGATTCACGGCCACGATCCGCTGCCGTTCATCGCGCGACATTGGCTGGATGGGCGGTGCCGACCGGGTCTGTATGGCGACACGATCCTCCAGGCGTGCCACCTGCTGCGAGGTGATTACCAGCAAAGTCAGCAGGCCGGAGAGCAAAGCCGCAAACACACCCAACGAAAGCCACTGCAGCCGAGTTGCCCGTACCCGGCTGGCAATTGCATCGAGCGGATGACGACACGAAGCCTGGCGCGCAGCAAAAACAAGGAGCGGAAAATATGTTGGATCATTCATACTTGGCGACAAGGCGCCCGGTGTCACTGCGTTAAAGTCTGCGCCGGATGCCGCCGGGTGTCGCAAACAAAGGCGGCGCCACATATCTGACAGACCGGATGATCCATCGACTCTGACTGCCGGACTCAGCAATTGTGTGCGGCCACACTGCACGCTGTAAAAACAAGCCCAACCACCTTCCACCACGCCCACACCACCCGCAAGCGCTGGCTGATTCGATAGCACATCTACACAGGCAGCAACTCCCAGCGGCAGCACCGAATCCAGTCGTAAACCTTGTCGGGTTGCCAGTTCGGCCAAGGCGCGGCCCGTCTCGGCAGGATAGGCAACTGTCAGGCCAGGCTCTCCAAAAACCCGGTCATCGATACGCAACACACTATCCTCGGCAATAACGTAACCGGCGGACTGCAAACCTTTACGTAAATATCGTTTTACCGAAGCCGCCTTAGTCAATGCTGAGTTCCAGGGAATCATCTCCAGTGCCAGCCAACGCTCAGAGACAAAAACGCGCAGCAAACGACACCCCGTCGACGCGGGTTTGGTGAGCGAATCGTTAATCTGCCCGGCAGACAGCATCCGCTGCAACTCATCCAGGGCGTCAAGCAAGCATTGCCCCGGAGCTTGTCCGGGAGCCGCCTCGGGAATATCAAGACGCAAACGATCCCGCCAGACGACAACCCGACTGCCGACGCAAACGCCCAATTCAAGGTGCGATGCCCCGATAACCAGCAGAACAAGCGGTTCAGCCTGCCACACGCAGCACCTCCGCCAATGTCGTTTCACCTGCGGCGACGCGGGCCAGCGCGGTTTCCCGCATCGGCTTGAGCCCGGTTTCGCCAGCCAGCGCCTTCAGCGAAGACACGGGAGCGCGCTCAGCGATCAACTCACGCAAGCGGTCGTCCAGTACGAGCACCTCGGCGATGGCATGCCGGCCCTTATACCCGGTTCCACGACAATGCGCACAGCCGGCTCCGGCCTGCCAGCGCCAGCCGCTCACCTCAGCGATGCTCAAGCCAATGGCTTTCAATTCGTCGGCGACAGGCTCACAGGCAGTCGCACAATGTGGGCAGTTGAGGCGCAACAAGCGCTGTGCCACGATGCCATTCAGCGCCGCAGCGAAACTGTAGGGATCAACCCCCATGTGCAAGAAGCGGCCCAACACGTCATACACGCTGTTGGCATGAACCGTCGTCAGCAACAGGTGGCCGGTAAGCGCCGCCTGTACCGCGATCTGAGCTGTCTCATCGTCGCGTATTTCACCAACCATGATCTTGTCCGGGTCGTGACGCAAGAGTGAGCGCAGCCCGCGCGCGAAGGTCAGCCCCTTGCGCTCATTGACCGGGATCTGCAGCACGCGCGGCAGGCGGTATTCGACCGGATCCTCGATGGTTACAATTTTGTCGCGCCCTGTGTTAATTTCGCTGATCGCCGCATACAGGGTAGTCGTCTTGCCTGACCCAGTCGGCCCTGTCACCAGCAGCATGCCATGTGGTTTGGCCGCCAATTGGCGAATCTGCGCCATGCTCAGCGCATCAAGTCCGAGGTGATCAAGGCGCAAACTCTGCGCCGCCTCAGTCAGCGCCCGTCGGTCAAGCAGCCGCAGAACTGCATCTTCACCAAAAATATTGGGCATGATCGATACCCGGAAATCGATTTCCCGGGTATCAACCCTAACCTTGAAGCGACCATCCTGCGGCACCCGCCGCTCCGCGATATCCAACTCAGCCATGACCTTGATGCGTGAAATGATCTGCTCGGCAAGCGACAATCCGGCGACGCGGGTAATCGGCACCAGCACACCATCAATTCGATACTGAACATGCAGGCTGTCGGCATCGCACTCCAGATGGATATCGCTGGCCTGCAGTTTCAGCGCGTCATAAATCGTCGAGTTCACCAGCTTGACCGCCGGGCTTTCGTCGGCATCAATTGACGAAAGCGAAATGACCGGGCAACCGTCGCCATCGTCAAGAGCGCTGCCGATACGAACCGGCGCTCAATCGAGCCACCGCTGAATTCGCCAACCACTACAGCACGGTGATCCTGCCAGCCCGACCCAGAAAGCCGCAGGATAAAGCCAAGGTCGAAGTCGGCGTTCAGGTGGTCGAGCGCTGGATACTGGCCCGGCTTCGTCACCGGCGCTTCTTCTCGGTCACCGAACTCGATGCCGCCGTTGCTGAATTGCTGCCGGCGCTCAACAATCGCCCATTCAAGAAACTCCCCGGCTGCCGCCGGGAAGCCTTCGAATTGCTCGATGCACCGTACCTGCGGCCGCTTCCGGACTCCCCATTCGTGCTCGCCGAATGGAAGCGAGCTCGCGTTAATATCGATTACCACGTCGAATACGAAGACAACTATTACAGCGTGCCGCATGCCCTCGTCCGTCAAGAGGTGGAACTGCGCATCACGCGCTACACCATCGAAGTGCTGGCCAAGAGCAAGCGGGTCGCAAGCCATCCCCGCAGTTACCGCAAAGGCCACTTCGAAACGCTGCCTGAGCACATGCCGGCTGCTCACCGCGCCCACGCGGACTGGTCTCCCGGAAAGCTGCTGACCTGGGGTGCCTCGGTCGGCCCCTCAACGGCCGAACTCATCAAGCGACTGCTCACCGAGAAGAAGCATCCGGAACAAGGCTATCGCGCCTGTCTTGGGCTGATGCGTCTGGCTCGCAATCATGGGCATCCTCGAATGGAAGCCGCCTGCGAGCGGGCGCTGGCCGTCGGTGCGCATCGCTACCGCTCGGTTGCCTCGATTCTCGAGAAAGGGCTGGATCGCCAGCCTCTCGTTCCCCAACAAGCCGAGCTGGCTTTGCCGGATCACGCCAATGTGCGTGGCCCGGGTTATTACCACTGATCTACCACCCCCTGAAAGGAAATCCGATGTTGATGGAACAAACCCTGAGTACCCTGAAGAGCCTGCGTCTGCCCGGCATGGCGACGGCATTCGAGGAGCAGCAAACGAACGCGGCGGTAGCCAGCCTATCGTTCGATGATCGCTTCAGCCTGCTGGTCGATCGCGAGCAGACTTGGCGGGAGAATCGCCGCCTGACACGCCTCTTGCGCGAGGCGAAGCTGAAATCCTCGCAGGCGTGCATCGAGGACATCCGCTATGGCGGCGGCCGGAAACTGGACAAGTCGCTGATGGCGCAGCTCTCGTCGTGCCAGTGGATTCGCAGTCATCAGAACTTGGTACTGACCGGCGCTACCGGCTGCGGCAAGACCTGGCTCGCTTGTGCGTTTGGCAATGCGGCTTGCCGGCAGGGGTTGTCGGTAGTTTATGTGCGCACGCCGCGTTTGTTCGAGGAACTGCGCATCGCCCATGGCGACGGCAGTTTCGGCAAGCGCCTGTCGGTACTGGCGAAGACGGATTTGTTAATCCTTGATGATTGGGGGCTGGCGCCGCTCAATCAGGTGGAGCGCAATGATTTGCTGGAGGTGATTGATGATCGGGTGGGCTCACGTGCGACCTTGATTACCAGCCAGCTGCCGCCGGAGCATTGGCATGCCTACTTGAACGATCCGACGCTGGCTGATGCGATTCTGGATCGGGTGCTGCATGCCGCGCACAAGGTAACGCTGGCCGGTGAGTCGTTGCGCAAGCAAAAGCCCGCAGCATGAACCGCCTTGGCGCCAAACACGGGTTACCCACCGCGCCGCTCGCCTCCCGCTTGATAAATCAGCGGGCGGCGGCGCCGTGGATAACCCTGCCGCCTTGCCGATTTCGCGACAGCGTGACCGCCGTTTCACAGAAGCGTGACCGCGATTTCGCCGGGAGCGTGACCGTTTGAGGTATCATTAATTTTTACCCATGCAGCATCTCCGCATCGGTCACGCTTTGGCGAAATCACCGGTCACGTTCCGCGAAATGCGCAACAATCTTGATGAAGTGCTTAAACCGGGCAACACTAGGCAATGCGAGTACCGCCTCCATTTGCTTTGGAGTCACTTTCATTGATGCTGCTCCTAATTTGATGGTGATGACCTGCGTCGCTCATTCACTTTAGCTACGCAGGCTTCGTGTAGGCATGGAATGTACCCAAAGCCAATACTGACGCAGGCGACAACGCAGTTATTGCTTTTCGCAAATCCGCTGGCAACGACTGCCTCGCTAGCCTTAACGCGAGCGGTTCAACATCTTCCAATGAAAGCACATCAAACTGAAGGTTCCGAAACTGGGATTCGACTAATGCAAGGAACATCAATGGATTTTCAGCGTCGCCGACCACGGCAACCATTGCAGCTTCGGAAGCACCCAACAGATCATTTTCGGCCCAAGGACGAACATGAGCCAACCCAATCCAACGTTCGCTCTGGCCAGTACAATTTTTGATATTAGTACTCATGGTGAATTCGATCTTTACTACCGCCTTGGGTCGCTCCATGAAAATGCGACTCACCAACCTTCGGATTCGCGTGCTTCACAGTAGTTCCGCCAGCACCAACTTCTGCACGTGCAGCATCCTTTGCTTCTTTCAGGCTAGTGTGCTCAACGATATGAATCTTGGGCTTGCCTGACGGCCCCAACTCCTTAGCCGGAATCCCTTTAGCGAGATTTTCTGCCCGCGCGGCTGCAGCCACATCTGCAGTATTTACCGCTTTTCCAACAACAGCCTCAATCGCTTCTTTTGTCCCTGTCTGTTTGATTGCCCCGACGAGGCCAATTCCAAGGCTTGCCCCCTTCAGAGCGCCGGTCATATCGGGCAACGACGTTGAGAACACTTGGCCAGAATTCCACGGCACGTCCGGCGACGGCATCAAGACTTCCGCCCCAAGCCATAATCCGACAGCAACGACCGCCAATAGCGCACTACGCCCATCCGGATCAACAAACTTGTACGGATTGTTGTTGGCGTAAGCATAGCGGTTGAAGCTGTGCAGATTGCCTTCGTCAAAGCCCTTCGGATCAATCCCCATGAACCGGCCGATCACCGGGTCGTAATACCGCGCTCCCATGTAGGAGAGCCCGGTATTGCCGTCATAGGGCTTGCCGGCGAATCCCACCTTGTTGCCGGCGCTCGCCGGCTGTTTGTTCAGCTTGTCGCCGTAGGGCTGGTAGTTCTCTTTCCACA
>JBIKLY010000187.1:0-2548 GCA_044359525.1 Rhodocyclaceae bacterium
TTTGTTCACCGCGGCATCGGGAATCGCACCGGGGCCGGTGTAGTAGTCGGCACGCTTGACCGGCGTGCAGGGCGCTTCCCACAGCGTATGCGCGATGACCACCGCGTTGGGGATGACCATGGCGATGCGCAGGGGGCGCAGCGCGTCGACGATCTTGGTGATGTCGGTTTCATTCGGGTACTGGATGCAGAACGGCCGGAAGTCGGGCGGCGCCGGCATCAGCCACATGCCCATCTTGGTCACGATGCCGTAGTTGGACTGGGTGAACATGCCGTCCAGCGTCGGCCCGTAGCCCCACTTGAAGACCTGCCAGGTATTCGAGTTCGGCATCGAACCCATGCCGGTGCGCAGCACGTCGCCGTTGGCCAGCACGACTTCCATGCCGCAGGAAAACAGGAAGTGCTCGCCGTAGGGCGTGTAGCCGACGCCGCGATCGACCATGTTGCCCAGCGGTCCGGCAATCGCCGACGGCGCCGGACAGGAGAACCACAGCGGCAGCTTCTTCTCCTGCAGGTAGTCGTAGAGCTGCTGATAGGTGACGCCGGGTTCCACCAGCGCGGTGCACAGGTCGGCATCGACCTCGATGATCTTGTTCATGCGCTTCAGGTCCATGACGATCTGGCCGCGCTGTACCGGTGCCGCGGAACCGTAGCCGAGGTTCTTGCCGGTCGAGATCGGATAGACCGGAATCTTGTACTTGTTGAGCACCTTCAGCACGGCCTGGATCTGCTCGACGCCGGCGGGCGCGATGGCGGCCGAGGGCGCGTGCTGGTCGTTGGGCACCGGCATCATGATCTTGTTGTAGGGCGCCAGGCGCACCTCGTCGACCAGGACATTCTCGTCGCCCAGAATGGCTTTGAGCTCCTTGATCGCCTTGTCGAATTCGCCTGCCGCGATGCCCTTGGGCAAAGCCTTGCGTTTTGTACTCATCTTTTTTCTCCGCGTAATGTGGGTTCTGACCGGCCATCTCAGACATTGATCAGGAAGGAAACCAGGCTGCCGGGCGTACCTACTGCCGGGCCGGCCAGGTACTCCGCTGCCGCTGCGCCGCTGCCCGCCGACGCCTGTACGCCGAGCGTTCCGGCATACAGGCGGCTGATCCGCTCGGCATGGTCGGGGAGTGAATCCGACCAGACGATGCTGGCCTCCAGCCCGGCCGAGGTGCAGCAGTGACGCACTTCCTGCGCGGCGAAGCGATGATGGGTATTGACGACGCAGGCAGCGCCGCGCACCGCGGCCAGTTCCTGAAAGATCAGCGCCGCGGCATCGTCCATGACACCTATCACGCGCTTGCCGGGAATCCGGTCGAGCAGCGCGGAAACGTGCGAATACTCGGCCAACTGACTGCCCGTAGCCTCTGCGTGAACGTGTTCGATACCCGCTGCGACAAGCACCTGCCGCAAGCGGGCGACAAGTTCGTCCGCATGCGGCAAGCCGCTCTGGCCGATGATCATCATCGGCAGTGCTGCTCCGGGCGTGAAGAGTTCGCTCGCCGCCTGCGCTGCCAGGGGACTGGAACCGAGGACGCCGCTGGCCATCAGCGTCTTGATGAAATTGCGCCTGTCCATGGCGGGCCTACTTCTTCGCGGCTGCCGCCGGACTGGTACTGACGAGTTTCACCACCCCTGCCAGGGCTGCATCGTTGATTTCGGACTCGCGGAAGGCCGGCATGGCGCGATTGCCGTTGCGCACGATGGCGCTGATGTATTCCGGCATCAAGTTGCGCCCGGTGATCGCCGGACCGACATTCGCCTCATGGCAGTAGCCGCAGACCTTGTTGTAGACCTCCTGGCTGCTCTGCCACTTGCCGGTGCTGTCGGCGTTGGCGTGGCCGGCCGCGACAAGTGCCGCAGCGGCCGCAAGCCAGCGGATAAGGTATAGACAATTCATTGGCGTCCCCTCTCGTTGTAAGCCCACATACTCTTTGTGGAATGGCAACTACTTAGCATGGGCCGTGCCAGAGACTATCTAGCTGTTATCAATACGGCTTTTCTTGCTGCCATGCAACATATTGATTTTATTGGCTTATCAAATGGTCAGGGTTCTTCACGATTTGATCATTTGGTAACACGATGAGGCCTGAAGCAGGCGCCGGCGATATCAGGCCACGTCGAGATTATGCTTCTTCATGCGATAGGCAAACTGCGGCCGCGTCATGCCCAGCATGCGCGCGGCAGAACTGTAGTTTCCCTTGCTGCGCTCGACAGCGGCCTTGAGCAGGACACTCTCGACGTCGTCGAGGCTGACCTGATTCTTCAGCACATAGTCAAGGAAGTCGTTCACCGTGCCGGCGTCGCGCTTGAGTACGCTGCCGTCCCTCGCCAGCGCAACCAGGTGCTGCTGCTTGACCTCGGACGTTACCGAGGGAAACAGGTCGGACAAATCGATGCGTCTGCCGGCGGGCGCCAGGATGACGCCGCGTTCGATGACGTTTTCCAGTTCCCGCACGTTGCCCGGCCAGCTGTATTGCTTCAGCGCATGCATGGCCTGGTGGGTAATGCCCAACACCTTCTTGCTATGGCGCACCAGATATTTCTCAAGGAAACGC
>JBIKLY010000032.1:0-32275 GCA_044359525.1 Rhodocyclaceae bacterium
GCGATCGTCTGTTACGACAGTCGCACGAGAAATTGGCGGTGGTGGTCGAACCCCAGGCCTGGGCGGTGGGCCGTACGCTTGGCGAACTGGCCTTTGGTGCGCATGCCGTGGTTGTCGAAGCCGTGCGCCGGCGCGGCATGCGTGCCGAGCAGCCCGACGCGACGACGGTCGTGCTGGCCGATGACGTGCTGATCCTGGTCGGCGCGCGCGAGAATCTGACCGCCGCCGAACGCCGGGTGCTGGTCGGCGCCGCTTGAGCAAGGCGTGTCTGCACGGCAGGAATCAGGCGGTTTGCTTCCCTCAAGTTTTTCCCTTTTTGCCAAAGACCTCACGGCGCGCGGCTTCACTGACCGCGATGATTGCGGGATGGGTCAGCCGTCGTTCGGTGGTGATGGCATAGAGCTGTTCGACCACGGAATCGATGCGCCCGATCTCTTTGACTTTGTACTGCTCGCAGACATGATCGGCTATCGCCGTCGGTGCGACGAACAGTCCGGCGCCGGCTTGCCCGAAGGCCTTCATCAGCGCGCTGTCGTCAAACTCGCCGACGATGACGGGGTGCAGGTTATTGGCGTCAATCCATTGGCTGAGCCGGGAGCGGATAGCAGCGTCTTCGCCGGGGAGCAGAAGCGGCGCGTTATTGAGCAAGGCCGGAAAATCACCTGATAGTTCGCTCACCAAACGCGGGGTGCCGAATACCGTCAGCCCGCTTTCTCCGAGCAGGTGGCTATAGCCACGCACATTCAGACTGGTCGGCATCGAGCGATCGGCGATCACCATGTCGAGACGATGCACGGCCAGATCGGCGAGCAGGGACGCCAGGCGGCCTTCCCGGCAAATCAGTCGCACGGGTTCCGCGATATGCAGCGCCGGTTCGACCAGTTGACAGGCGACCGACTTTGACACCGAGTCGGCAATCCCGATTTTGAACGGCAGTGTTTTTTTCGCCGTCTGGTCACGCAGGACATCGAGCATCTCGTCACCGAGGGCAAATATTTCTTCTGCATAGCTGAGCATGCGCCGCCCGATGTCGGTCAATTCCAGGCCACGCCCCGCGCGACGGAGCAGTTTTTGGCCGAGAACTTCCTCGAATTCACGAAGCTGCCCGCTGATCGACTGCGGCGTCAGGTGCAGCTGTTCGCCGGCGCGCGCAATGCTGCCGGTTTTGGCGACCATCCAGAAATAGCGCAGGTGCTTGAAGTTGAGTGCTGTCATGGCGTTCCCTTCTGCTGACCTTGATACATCGAAAAAACAGATGTTTCAGACAATTATATTCGACTTGTTCGATGTGTTGCCGCTTGCCTAAAATCCGACTGTTGTAGTTTCAAACCGGAGAAAGCATGAGAGAAGCAAACGCGCATCGTCCACTGGTCGGCATTGTCATGGGCTCGGATTCGGACTGGCCGGTGATGCAGGCGGCCGCCAGAATTTTCGATGAGCTTGGCGTTCCCTACGAAGCCCGCGTCGTTTCGGCCCACCGCACGCCGGATCTGTTGTTCGACTACGCCTCGATGGCACGTCAGCGGGGATTTGTCGCCATCATCGCCGGCGCCGGCGGCGCCGCGCACCTGCCGGGAATGCTGGCCGCCAAGACCTCGGTTCCGGTGCTCGGTGTGCCGGTGCCGTCGAAACATCTGCAGGGTCTGGATTCGCTGCTGTCCATCGTGCAGATGCCGCGCGGCGTGCCGGTGGCGACCTTTGCCGTCGGCGAAGCCGGTGCCGCCAACGCCGCCTTGTTCGCCGTTGCCATGCTGACCACTGGCGAAAATGATTTCGCTCGCCAGATGGCCGACAAGCTTGACGGATTCCGTCAGCGCCAGACCGACAAGGCACTGGCCATGCAGTTGTCGAGACCGGCATGATTCTGCCCCCTGCCACGCTTGGCGTGCTCGGCGGTGGTCAGCTCGGCCGCTATTTCGTCATGGCCGCCCATGAATTGGGTTACCGGGTGATGGTGCTCGACCCCGACCCGGAAAGCCCGGCCGGGCGCATCGCCGACCAGCACCTTGCCACGGCCTATGATGACCCGGAGGCATTGGCGCATCTGGCAAAAAACTGTGCGGCCATCACCACGGAATTCGAGAGTGTGCCGGCCGATGCCCTGGCCTATCTTGCCAGCTTCCTTCCCGTGCGACCGGGCGCCGAGGCGGTGGCGATCTGCCAGAACCGCAGCAAGGAAAAAAGCTTTCTCAAGCTGCACGGATTTCCGCACGCGCCCTATGCCGAGATCCGCAGTGCGGAGGATCTCGGCAACGTCGATCCCGGCTTTTTTCCCGCCATCCTCAAGGTGGCGAACTTCGGCTACGACGGCAAAGGACAGGCGCGGGTGGCCGATCGCGCAGCGGCGCTGGCGGCCTTTCGGCAGTTCAGGGGCGCGTCCTGCATTCTCGAACGGCAGATGACCCTCGACTACGAGTTGTCGGTGGTCCTGGCGCGGAACGAGGCCGGGCAAACAAAGTGCTTTCCGGTGGCCGAGAACCACCATCGTCACGGTGTCCTCGATCACTCGATCTCCCCGGCCCGCGACCCTTCCGGCTGTCTGGCGCGCAAGGCCACGGAAATTGCCGAAGGCATCGCCACCAGGATGGCTTATGTCGGAACACTGGGTGTCGAGTTCTTTGTCGTCGATGGTCAGCTGCTGGTCAATGAAATGGCGCCCCGGCCGCACAATTCCGCCCACTACACGCTGGATGCCTGCCTCACCAGCCAGTTCGAGCAGCAGGTACGGGCACTCTGCAATCTGCCGCTGGGCGATGCGCGAACGCATTCGGTGGCGCTGATGGTCAATCTGCTGGGCGACCTCTGGTATGCCGAAGGGGCGCAGCAGGCACGCGAGCCGGATTGGCACAGGCTGCTCTCTTCACCCAATCTCAAGCTGCACCTCTACGGCAAGGATGAGGCTCGGCCCGGTCGCAAGATGGGGCATTTCACCGTGCTCGGCGAAGATGCGGAGAGCGTGCGCAAGACGGCAATGGCGGCCCGTGCCGCGATCGGTATTCGTGATGATGAGCCGGCGCAACGATGCCGCTTGGCCATGACAACTGCTTTCAGACCACAGCAACAGACAAATAAGGAGTACGCCGCATGACTGCATCAAGTTACCCACTTATCGCGCTGGCCGCGATCCTGCTCCTGGGCGCGGCGCTGTATTACCGCTCAGCCCGCCAGGGCGCCGCGCTGAAACTTGCCAGGGCGCGCAATTCACGCGTTGCCGGAAGTCAGTCATGACACCCGCCGCGCAGCAATCAATTGTCACCATTGCCTTGTTCGCGGCGTTTGCCGACGGCCTCAAGGATGACCGCGAGCGCGAGGAAGTCCGGCGAATCGCACAATCCCTGGCCGACCAGTCCGACGCGCCCGCCCTTGCCGGCATCTATCAGGACGTGCTGCTCAAGCGCGTCAGCCTGGAGGGCGCCAGCGCCGCTTTGACCGACCCGGGTGAGCGTCAGTTCGCCTATGAAATGGCGGTCTGCGTATGCGATGCCGATGGCCGCCAGAGCGCATCCGAACAGCACTTTCTGGCCGGGCTGAAGACGCTGTTGCAGCTCGATCCTGCGCAGGCAGCCGCCTTCGACCGCGAGGCGGATGCCTTCGTCGATCTGGCCGAAGCGGCGGCACCTCCTGCGGCAAGCCTGCCGGCCACGCCCGGCCAGGTGGTTGCGGCGCAGCCCAACGTGCCCGCGGCCGAGCTCGACAAGACCATCCTCAACTATGCCTTGCTCAACGGCGCGCTGGAGCTGCTGCCGCAATCCTGGGCGTCGATGGCCATCATCCCCTTGCAGATCAAAATGGTCTATGGCATCGGCAAATCGCACGGCGTCGAGCTCGATCAGGGGCATATCAAGGAATTCATCGCCGCCGTCGGGGTCGGGCTGACGTCGCAGTACCTCGAACAGTTCGGCCGCAAACTGCTGGGCGGGCTGCTCGGCAAGATGGCCGGAAAAACCTTCGGCAAGGTCGGCGGAGCCGCCACCGGCATGGCCTTCTCCTTTGCCACGACCTATGCGCTGGGGCAGGTCGCCCGACGTTATTACGCCGGCGGGCGGGTGATGAACACGGCGATGCTGCGCGACACATTCCAGAGCTTGCTGGAACCGGCCAAGCAAATGCAGACGCAGTACCTGCCGCAAATCCGCGAGCAGGCCGCAACGCTCGACATGGGCCGCGTCATGGCGATGGTGCGCGGAGCGTAACGGTTAGTGGGTAGCGGGGTGCTGTGCCGGGCAGCGTTGCCGAAATTGATTTAACAACAGGAAAGGAAAGACGATGAATATCGACATTCAGGCAAAAGGGTTTCCGTTGACCGAAGGTCTTCGCGAGCACACCGAAAGACGCTTGGGGTTCGCCCTCAGCTGGGCCAGTCAAGATCTGCGCAAAATTGTCGTCCGTCTGTCCGACATCAACGGGCCGCGCGGCGGGGATGACAAGCGTTGCAGCATTCAGGTCGTTATTCCCGGCGTGCCCGATGTGGTGATCATCGATACCGAGGCAGATCTCTATGTCGCCATCGACCGCGCTATCGATCGGACCGAGCGCTCGGTGGCACGCCTGCTGGAAAGGCAAAGGGAGCACCGCTATAGCGCTTCCAAGAGCGCCCTGCCGTTTCCTGGAGAGGTCGCGGCGGATGTTGATTCGGCACCATGAGGCCCTGTGCAGGCGCCTCTTCACGGTCCTGATGGCGCTGATGGAGTCAAAAATCCGCCGTTGCCGGTAACCCGCCCCTGTGTTTGCCTCGTTGTGCGTCTTTGACTCACACTGTCAAACGCACCCGCTGGCGATCCCGGTTGCCGCGTTGGTGTTATCGTTGGACGAAACGCCCGAATTACTGGATGGGCTTTTTCGTTTGGAGATATCAGCCTGGCGGGAATATCTTTTTTTGCCGGCTGACGCCATTGTCTTTTCGTATGATCAAATTATGAATAGACTGCTCTCCTTGTTATTGGCCGTTGGCGGCAAAAGAAAATAGACGTGTGAATTTCTCAGAAAATCCGGGGCAATGAAGAAAGCGCGCATCCTGCAGGGGGCGGTCCTCGCCATTGCCGTGCTGGCCACGTTGCCCTCAGCCTGGGCGGCGGGTTCCGGCGTCGTCGGCGAAAATTTGCTCTGGCTGGCGATCATCCTCATGGCGGCAAGGCTCTTTTCGCCGCTCGCCGAGCGGGTGGGCTTTCCTGCAGTGCTCGGTGAATTGCTGCTCGGTGTGGTATTCGGCAATCTCACGCTGCTCGGCTTTTATTATTTCGAGACCGTGTCTAAAGACCCGATCATCGCTTTTCTGGCCGAGCTTGGCGTCATTGTTCTGCTGCTGCAGATTGGTCTGGAAACGCGGCTCGGTGATCTCGTCAAGGTCGGTGTGCCGGCGTTTTTTGTCGGTGCGGTGGGTATCGTCGTGCCTTTTTCACTGGGGGCGTTTCTCGTTGGCCCGTTGTTGTTGCCGGGCATGGAGGCCAATTCTTACCTCTTCCTCGGGGCGACGCTGGCGGCGACATCGGTGGGCATCACCGGTCGCGTTTTTCGCGATCTGGGCAGGCTGCGCATGCCGGAGGCGCAGGTCGTCCTCGGCGCCGCGGTGATCGACGATGTGCTTGGTCTGGTCATCCTCGCTGTGCTGTCGAGTCTGGTGCAGGCGGGTTCGGTGAGCATGATTGACGTGCTGTGGATCATTGCCAAGGCGGTACTTTTTCTCGCTGGCTCGATCTGGCTTGGCCGAATGATTGCGCCGCATTCTTCGCGCTGGCTAGCGCAACTCGATAGCGGTCAGTCGATGCTCTTCGCGCAGGTGCTGGCGACCGGTCTCTTCCTCGCCTGGCTGGCGCATGCGGTCGGGCTGGCGCCGATCATCGGGGCGTTTGCTGCCGGTTTGTTGTTCGAACCGGTGTTCCTGAAGGATTTCGAGACGCCAAAAGTTGTTCAGGAAATCGAACCCTTTCTGCCGAAAGGTGAGCCGGGGCTGGTCGAGAAAGTACGGACGATTCTCGCCAAACACACCAGCCATCAGCATGAACACATGATCGAGCCGATCGGTTATTTCTTTGTGCCGGTATTTTTTGTGCTGACCGGCATGCAGGTTGATTTGCAGACCTTGACCGATCCGAAGGTGGTGCTGGTTGCGTTGGGGCTGACGGCAGCGGCGGTGGTCGGCAAGCTGGTTGCCGGCTTCTTTGCCGGTAAGGGGAACAATGCGTGGATCGTCGGCTGGGGGATGGTGCCGCGCGGTGAGGTGGGCTTGATCTTTGCGATGGTTGGCAAGCAGCTTGGGGTGATGTCGGAGGGGGTGTTTTCGGTGATCGTGATCATGGTGATTTTGACGACGCTGCTGACGCCGCCGGTGTTGACGCGGTTGTTGCGGCGGCGGTAGGAAATTCTTTTTACGCTGTGTTTCGCCCCTGATGGGCGAGTTGCTTTTTCTTGCGTCGCCAAGAAAAAGTAACCAAAAAGAAGGCGCGCCCGCACCCCAAGAGTGTTTCCTGCGGGGCAGTTTGGCGCCCCTTCGGGGTGCCCTGCGCTACTCGGCTGGGGCGGGGTCTGCGGAACTCGCCTTCGGCTCAGACAGTCCTCGTCCTTTTCCGCCCCAGCCTGCACGCCCCGCAGGAAGCACTCTTGGGGTGTTGCTCGGCGCCGCTCAGGGCATTCAAATTCAAAACCGAAAGGAACCGGAACCAGCGGCGGTCTCAGTTTCGCCCGTTTTTGACCTTAGTCCCCTCGACGCCGCCGAGCAGCGGAGACGGGCCGGGGGGTGTCGGCGAGGACTGTCTGAGCCGAAGGCGAGTTCCGCAGCCGCCCGGCACGTTGAGCAGCGCAGGGCACTCCTTTGGAGCTTCATCCCAAAGGAGCGGCGACGCGGGGTCGCCTTTTCTTTGGCTACTTTCTTTTGGCGAAGCAAAAGAAAGTATGCCCGCCCGTCAGGGGCGGAACACAGCGCATCAGTCACCCTAAAAAGCATCAAAATCCCATACCGCTCCGTATGCTACGATGCCTTGAAAATATCAACCGTAATCCAACGGAAGCCCAATGCTTAACCTTACCCCGCCCCAACGCCGCCGCCGCACCATGGCGCTCTCGATTGTCGCTACCGCCTATGTCTTGTCCTTTTTTCAGCGCTTCGCCCCGGCCGGCATCGCGCAGGATCTGGTCGCGGCGTTCAACACCACGGCGTCTTCGCTCGGTGTGCTGGCGGCCACTTACTTTTACGTCTACACCCTGATGCAGGTGCCGACCGGCATCCTCGTCGATACGCTCGGGCCGCGTCGCATCCTGCTGCTTGGCGGTATCGTCGGCGGCATCGGCAGCCTGCTGTTCGGCATGGCGCCCAATCTGGAGATGGCGCTGGTCGGGCGGACGCTGATCGGGCTGGGCGTTTCGGTGACTTTCATTGCCATGCTCAAGATCATCGCGGTCTGGTTCGATGAACGCCATTTCGCCAGTCTGGTCGGCCTCTCGATGCTGGTCGGTAACCTCGGTTCAGTGCTGGCCGGCGCGCCGCTTTCCTGGCTTGCGCAGACAACCGGCTGGCGCGGGGTGTTTGTCGGGGTGGCCGGTGTTTCGTTGTTGCTTGGCGTCGCCTGCTGGCTGCTCGTGCGGGATCGGCCGGAGGGCGTGGCCGACGAGAAAATCGCGCGGCCGCGTTTTGACCGGACGGTGGTTCTGGCCAATCTGCTGGCCGTCATCCGGAATCGCGATACCTGGCCGGCAGCCTGCGTCAATTTCGGTATCTCCGGCAGCTTCTTTGCCTTTGCCGGGTTGTGGGCGACGCCCTTTTTAACGCAGGCACACGGCATGACACGTGCTGTCGCGGCCAATCATGCAAGCCTTTACTTCGCCGGATTTGCGCTCGGCTGCGTGCTGATCGGCATGCTCTCCGACCGGCTCGGCAAGCGCAAGCCGGTGCTCGTTGTCAGCAGTCATCTTTATGCGTTGATCTGGCTGGTCTGGCTTTCCGGCGCGACGCTGCCGCTGACCGCCAGCTATGCGCTGTTCGCGTTGATGGGGGTCGCCACGGCCAGCTTCACGCTGACCTGGGCGTGTGCCAAGGAAGTCAATCCGCCGCTCCTTTCGGGGATGTCGACCAGCGTCACCAACATGGGCGGTTTTCTTGCCGGCGCCTTATTGCAACCACTGGTTGGCTGGGTGATGGATCTGCATTGGCAGGGCGGGTTGACTGGCAGCGGTGCGCGCCTTTATACGCCGGAGGATTTTCATGCCGGCTTGTTGTTGCTGGCAGCTTTTGCCATCTTCGGCGCGCTGGCCTCATGGCGCATTCGCGAAACCGGTTGCCGTAATATCTGGAAAGCGCCCGTGTGATTTACCGGAGTTCGCTCACGGAAGGCTGCGCGTCTGAAAGCGGACCAACTCGGCGCCCTTGGCCGATGAGGGCGTGCCAAGGCTGAGTTGCCCATGGCTGAAGAGCAGTAACTCCTTGTGGCGGACAAAGAATTCGCTCTGGTCTTCGAAGGTGACAAAGGTGCCGTTTGCACTGCGATCGACATAGACGAAACGGTCAAGTCGCCGTTCGATTGTGCCGTGGATGCGTGAGCTGTTGGTGCTGCGCAGGACGATGTCGCAGTCCAGTTGCCGGCCGATTTTTATCGACGGGCTATTCGCATCGAGCACAAGCTCGGTATCGTCGTAGCGCAGGAAGAGCTCGTCGACGCTGGTTTCAAGTTGCGCTAGGGCGATCTTGAGCGCCACCGGGTAAGACTCCTGCCAGGGGACCTGGAGTACGCCAAGTTGTCGCTTGCCACAGTTGACCGCCAGATGCGGGGCGTTGTCCGCCATCAGTTGCGCCCATGGAAAGCCTTTGACACGCAGCGGCACGCTGAGCAGGATGTGTTCCGTATCGGCAATCTCGGTCAGGCCCACCGCCGGATTGCCCTCTTCACCCGAAAAGTAATGTTCTTCCCGGGCCTGATGGCCGGTGCAAATACCGACGTGCGCAGCCAGCGGAGCGCCCGCATATTCCGGCAAATCGGAAATCCGCTGCTGTAGCTCGACGGCGGATTGAAGTGCATCGACGCTGTCGTTGAAAAAGGCCATCACCTTACCGCCGGTGCAGCTGACCAGATGGCCGCCGTGACTCTCTACCGAGCGCTTGATGCGTCTTTCGCAGCGATCCAGGGCAAACAGGGCATCCTGGCGATTGGAATAGCGGGGCAGTCGTACGCGGCCGGTGACATCGGCACACAGCACGGACAACGACTGATCACTTTTTTCCACGTCTACAACTCCGGTTGGCAAGCGCTTTGGGTCGCGGCTCAGGGGCGAATTGTAATGGTCAATCAGTCGATTCGGCCATCTTGCCTTCGGTTTAATATCAGTATATGCTTATATTCATGAAATTAAATATACGAAACGGCATGTATTCGTTCTTGCTACTGTACCTCGGTGCGGTGGTTGTCGTGTCCGTTCCTGCTTTTGCCCAAGGCCTGCCGAGCATCGTTGTGCAGCCACATCCGGTTGCCCTGACGATGCCGGCTGAAGCCGTGGTTGAAGCCGTCAGCCAGGCGACGCTGGCGGCACAGGTTTCCGGGCGGGTCGTCGAGGTGCGCGTCGATGCCGGGCAAGTGGTCAAAAAAGGTGATCTGCTGATGAAGATCGATGCGCGCGAAGCCTCCGAAGCGGCGGCGGGCGCCTCGGCGCAATACGTCAATGCCAAAGCTAATTACGAACGGCTGAGAAATCTGCGGCAGCAGAATTTCATCAGCGCCGCGGCGCTCGACAAGGCGCGCGCCGATTTTGAAGCCGCCCAGGCGGCGCGCGGACAGGCCGGTGTTGGCGTCGGTAATGCAAGGATTACGGCGCCGATTTCCGGCGTCGTGGCGCAGCGCCTGATTGAGCTCGGCGAGATGGCTGCGCCGGGCCGGCAATTGCTGACGATTTATGAGCCGAGTGGACTGCGCGTGACGGCCAGCATTCCGCAATACAAGCTGCCGCAGATGCGCAGTGTGAAGCAGGCGCGCGTCGAATTCCCCGAGCTTGGAAAATCGGTCGATGCCACTTTGGTGACGCTGTTGCCGACAGCCGATGCCGCCACCCACGTTTCGCAGGTACGCGTCAATCTCCCGGCCGGCGTTGAAGGGGTCATCCCCGGCATGTTTGCCCGTGTTCATTTCGTGATTGGCCGGGCGAGCAAAATGACTGTTCCGCAATCCGCCGTCGTGCACCGTGGCGAAGTGGCGGCGGTCTATGTGCAGAGCGAGCAGGGCGCCTTGTCTTTACGCCAGCTGCGCCTGGGCGACCCGCTGGGTGACGATGAAATCGAGGTGCTGGCGGGCCTCAACGCCGGTGAGCGCGTCGTGCTTGATGCGATCAAGGCGGGGATTGCGCTGAAATCGGGCAGCAAACAGACGCAAGGTAAATAAAAGCCGCCATGGGTATTTCAGGTCGCATCGCCAGGTATTTCCAGAGTTCGCAGATGACGCCGCTGCTGGCGCTTGTCGCGCTGCTGCTCGGCGTCTTTGCCACCCTCGTCACGCCGCGCGAGGAGGAGCCGCAGATCGACGTGACCATGGCCAACGTCTTCATCCCCTTCCCGGGGGCGTCGGCGCGGGATGTCGAGAATCTGGTGGCGACGCCGGCCGAGCAGGTGCTGTCGCGCCTATCGGGAATCGAGCACGTCTATTCGGTGTCGCGGCCGGGCATGGCCGTGCTCACCGTCCAGTTCGACGTCGGCATCAAGTACAACGACGCCGTGCTGCGTCTTTACGACACGGTGCATTCGCATCGCGACTGGCTGCCGGCGAATCTCGGTGTGCAGGAGCCGGTGATCAAGCCGAAAGGCATCGACGACGTACCGATCGTTTCGCTGACCTTCTGGACGGCCGACCCGCAGCGTTCGGCCTTCGAGATGCAACAGGTCGCGCGTTCGACCGAGATCGACTTCAAGCGGGTGAAGGGTACGCGCGACGTGTCGACGCTGGGCGGCCCCGATCATGTGATTCGCGTCGTGATGGACAGCGACCGGATGAACGCTTTTGGCGTGACGCCACAGGATCTTTCGGCGGCGCTCAAGGTCGGCAACGCGCTGCAGTCCTCGGGCAGCCTGGTCGCCGGCAATCGCGAAGTGTTGGTGCAGGCCGGCACCTATCTGGAGTCGGCGGCCGATGTCAGGCAGTTGGTCGTCGCCGTGCGCGGCGATGCGAAAAACCCAAAGCCGGTGTTCATGGGCGATGTGGCGCGCGTCGAAGACGGCCCGGATCAGCCGACGAAGTACGTCTGGTTCGGCAGCAAGGACGGCGAGTATCCGGCGGTCACCGTGCAGATCTCCAAGCAGCCCGGGGTCAATGCCGCCGACGTGGCTAATGGCGTGATCGCCCGCGTCGAATCGCTGAAAGGGACGGTGATCCCCGAGGGCGTCGAAGTGACGGTGACGCGCAACTACGGCGAGACGGCGACCGACAAGGCGCAGAAGCTGATTGGCAAGCTGGTCTTTGCCACCGCCTTCGTCGTCCTCCTCGTCTTCTTCGCGCTCGGCCGGCGCGAGGCCCTGATCGTCGGCGTCGCCGTGACGCTGACCCTGGCGGCGACGCTGTTCGCCTCGTGGGCCTGGGGCTTCACGCTGAACCGCGTATCGTTGTTCGCGCTGATTTTCTCGATTGGCATCCTCGTCGACGACGCGATCGTCGTCGTCGAAAACATCCACCGCTGGCAGGCACTGCACCCCGAAAAGCCGCTATTCGAAATCATCCCGCTCGCCGTCGACGAAGTCGGCGGCCCGACCATCCTCGCCACCTTCACGGTAATCGCCGCGCTGCTGCCGATGGCCTTCGTCACCGGCCTGATGGGGCCGTACATGAGCCCGATCCCGATCAACTCGTCGATGGGCATGCTCATCTCGCTGGCCGTGGCTTTCGTCGTCACGCCGTGGCTGGCGGCGCGACTGTTGAAGGGGCATTCAGAACCCAACGCGGAGGCGCAGAGGCGCAGAGGAAACGCAGAGAAAGGCAAAGAGCCAGAAGGGTTTTCCTCTGCGTCACCTCTGCGCCTCCGCGCCTCCGCGTTGGATGTTTTCTTTCGTCGCATCCTCACCCCCTTCCTCGATCCAGCCAGCGGCGGGGCGGCGCGCAAGAAATTGTATCTCGCCATCCTTCTGCTGATTCTCGGTTCGGTTTCGCTGGCCGTGGTCAAGCTGGTAGTGCTGAAGATGCTGCCGTTCGACAACAAGAGTGAGTTCCAGGTCGTGCTCGACATGCCGGTCGGTACGCCGCTTGAGGAGACGGCGCGCGTCCTGCGCGAGATCGGCACCGAGCTCGGCAAGGTGCCGGAAGTCACCAACTATCAGGCCTACGCGGGCACCGCGAGTCCGATCAATTTCAACGGGCTGGTGCGCCAGTATTACCTGCGCGCTGCGCCGGAGCTGGGCGATATCCAGGTCAATCTCGCCGACAAGCAGCACCGCTCGCGGCAGAGTCACGAGATCGCCATCGCGGTACGCGACGCCGTCGAAGCAATTGGCCGCCGCGCCGGCGGCAACGCCAAGGTCGTCGAAGTGCCGCCGGGGCCGCCGGTCATGTCGCCGATCGTCGCCGAGGTCTACGGGCCGGACTACCAGGGCCAGATCGCGGTGGCCAAGGAAGTGCGCAAGGTGCTGGAGAACACGCCTGATCTCGTCGGCATCGACGATTCAGTGCAGGCCGATACGCGCAAGACCGTGCTGCACGTGCTGCAGAACAAGGCCGCCCTGCTTGGCGTCGCGCAAAGCGACATCGTCGAGGTCGTGCGCATGGGGCTGGCCGGCGAGGATGTGACGCCGGTGCACAACGCCGGGTCGAAGTTCGAGATTCCGGTGCGCGTGACGCTGCCCGCTGAAAAGCAGAGCTCGCTCGACGCGCTGCTCAAGCTCAAGGTGCGCTCACGAATGAACGAAAATGCAGGCCAACTGGTGCCGGTTTCCGAGCTCGTCGAAGTGCGCGAATTGCCACGCGAAAAAACGATTTACCACAAGGATCTGCTGCCGGTCGTCTATGTCGTCGGTGACATGGGCGGCCCGCTTGATTCGCCGCTCTACGGCATGTTCGATGCGCGCGGCGAGATTGCCGGCAAGTCGCTCGACGGCATCGAGAAAGCCGGCGGCACGCTCGGCGAATGGTTCATCAAACAGCCCGCCGACCCCTACGCCGGCTACAGCGTCAAATGGGACGGCGAGTGGCAGATCACCTACGAAACCTTCCGCGACATGGGCATCGCCTACGGTGTCGGCCTGGTCCTGATCTACCTGCTGGTCGTCGCGCACTTCAAGAGCTACCTCGTGCCACTGATCATCATGGCGCCGATCCCGCTCACCATCATCGGCGTCATGCCCGGCCACGCGCTGCTTGGCAGCCAATACACGGCCACGTCGATGATCGGCATGATCGCGCTGGCCGGCATCATCGTGCGTAATTCAATCCTGCTCGTCGACTTCATCCGGCAGCAGGCGGACAGCGGCATGGCCTTCGCCGAAGCAGTGATCCAGTCTGCCGCCGTGCGCGCCAAACCAATCGCGCTGACCGGTCTGGCCGCCATGCTCGGTGCGCTGTTCATCCTCGACGACCCGATTTTCAACGGGCTGGCGATCAGCCTGATCTTCGGCATCCTGGTGTCCACCCTGCTCACGCTGGTGGTCATCCCTGTGCTTTACTACGCCGCATTCAAAAAGGAGTTTCAATCATGACCACAGACCGTGCAATCCGCATCATGGCCGGCAGTTTCATCCTGCTCTCGCTCGCACTCGGCGTCGAAGGCAGCCCGCTGTTCGTTTCGAAAAACTTCCTGTGGTTCACCGCCTTCGTCGGCGCCAATCTTTTTCAGAGCGGCTTCACCCGCTTTTGTCCGGCCGAGATGATCATGGTCAAACTGGGGATGAAGAAGAGCGAAGGTGTTTCCTGCGGACGCTGAGCTTCTCCCGCAGCCGTCCGCGCATTTGTGATTCGTTGTACGATATACAACGTATTCGCTTTGTGATTTTTGCGAAAGTCGTTTCCCGAATCCCCATTTACACTCGGCGCTGCCTTATGGACTACCTGTTGGCCGGCTCAATTTCAGTAGATGCCGCCGTATGATGCCGGAACTGGATATCGCTTGGGATTCGGTCAAGGCGCAATCCAACCTCGCCAAGCACGGCGTCAGCTTCGCGCAGGCCGCTACCGTGCTGCTTGATCCGCTGGCGCTGGCGGTGTTCGATTCGGTGCATAGTGAAAGTGAAGAGCGTTGGTTTACTCTGGGAAGCTCAGCGGAAGGCAAATTGTTGGCGGTGGCGCACACCTACCGCCCAACCGGCCCGGCCAGCGTGCATGTGCGCATTATTTCGGCGCGCGAAGCCACGCGCCGCGAACGGGAACAGTACGAGAACGAACCACGATAGGTGACACCATGAGCCAAGCACAGACCACATTCGATGACGATATGCCCACCGAAATTGATTTCTCCAAAGGGGTGCGCGGGAAGTTCTACCACCCCGATGCCCGCCTGCATCTGCCGGTGTATCTGGATGACCAGGTGCAGAACCGCCTGACCGCGCTGGCCGATGCCAAGGGCGTCGACCTTTCGGCATTGGTCAATGATTTGTTGAGGAAGGATATCGAGCTGATCGAGATGGCGCGCTGATCCTCGACAAACCGTGCAGCTAAAAGAGAAGCCCCCGAAAGCAGCTACTCACTTCCCAATATCTCTTCGAAGACAGGGCGTTTTTCGGGTTCAAAGCGGCGGCGGTTTGATGGATGAAACGTACTTGAGAACGACACATTTTATCCCGCTGCAGTAATTGAGCCTGGGCCGTTTTTGGTCCAAATCATGACCGCCGATCGCGCCATCCGCATCATGGCCGGCAGCTTCATTCTGCTCTCGCTCGCACTCGGCGTCGAAGGCAGCCCGCTGTTCTTCTCGAAGAATTTCCTGTAGCCGATAACGACGTCAATTTTTCAAAGGGTGTGCCGTCAGCAGGCGAGGGCATTGCCCCGCCTGTGCTACCTCCCAGACCGTGCGAATGCACGGGTTTGTGCCATCCGGTGTCGGGCAATGACAGTCGACCTGATACCGCAAGCCGAAGTCCGTCTGCGTTACTTTGGTCACCTGATTATTCGCGCCTTGCGCAATCAGCGCTTCGCCAAATGCAGACCACGCCGCCAGTGAAAAGCCTCTGGCCAGAAAAAAGCGGGCTTTGCTGGCGCCTTGTTCATGCGCCAGGTTCAGCAGGTATTCCGTGACTTTTTGTTGTTCGACGCGTGCGCAGGAAACATCCGGTAGCTTGGTCGTCATTGTGCCAGCGCCTTGCACAGCTGCTCGGCGTTCAGCGTCACTACCGCCATTTCTCCGGCAAGGTTCTCGAATTCCACAGCGTAGGCCGTGCCACCAGCATAGACCGAAACCACTGTACCTACTGTGTCGGCGGGTATTTGATACCCCTCGGCCGCGCAGGCACGCAGCATGTGCACGCGTTGATGCTCGGCAAACACGCCTGCTGCAGCCTCTATCCGGTTTGCATCCAGCGCCACCAGCAACTGTTCGCGTACGCCGCGTCCCTGCGCATCGCGCGCGACAGCCATCAGGAAGAGGTTGCCGCTGACCGCCGCCCAGTAATCACCGATCAGCCGCTTCTCGTGCGAGTCGTTATCGCTTTCCCGGTCGGCGCCTTTGTACTCGACGACCAGCACCCGGCCGTCGTTGAGTTCGCAGACGAAGTCCGGGTAAAAACGGTCGCTGGCGGTGGGTAGCCAGAACGAAAACTCCGGAAAGCGCGGCAGGTTGCGTACCCAGTGCCGCACCTGCGGCAACTCGTCGATCGCCACCGCGCAATCGTATTCTTCGCCTTGTCCCTTCAGGTCGCCGATGACGGCGTAGTAGTGCTTGCGAAAGCGGTAACGCCCCTCGTAATACGGCGGGCGGGCCGGATACATGCCGCGCCCGAAATGGAAGAGATAGTCCTGGGATACGCAGCCGCGCGGGTCGGGGCCGAGCAGGGCGAGCTGAAAGCCGGTTTTCTGAGCGATACCGCGCAAGGCTTTCAGACGCTCGGCCAGCGCATCGGCCAACTGGTTGCGGTGGCGCACCAGCGCCGTCAGCGAATAGCCCCGACGCTGCAGATTATCGCGCTGCAGCCACTGCATCACCTTGCCCAGCCAGGTGAGCATTTGTGATTGCGGGGTGTCCGGCTGGCGCAATCGCCCATCCAGCCAGCGGATCAAGTCGCTTTCGGAGACTTCGGTCGGCACCAGATCGAGATTGACGGCATAACTCGCGCGCTCCTGTTCGATACGCAGGTGCCCGGCTTCGATGTCCAGCAGGTAGGGCTTGTGCTCAGCTTCCGGCGCAAAGCCGGCCAGCTCGCCGCTCTGTTCGGCCAGCGCGAAGCCGGCGAGGTCGAGCAGCGTATTGCGCTCGGCCAGATCGAGTTCATCCTGCGCATCGCGCACGCAGAGTAGGGGAATCGGCTTGAACGGCACGCCCTGCACGGATGGTGCCGTGATTGCCTGATGCCGCAGTGCAAAGCGATCGAGCACTTTCTCCAGCGCCGCGCGCTCGCGCTTGTCGCTCACCGTTGCCACCAGCGCGGTGCGCGTTTCGAGGTCAGGCGGCTCGTTCAGCCGCAGCCGCACGCCGCCCTCGGCATGCGCTTCCACACCCAGAGCCGCATGCACTTCCGGCGTCAGTTGCGGCAGCAGCGGCAAGCGCAGATCGAGCGGCGGTACGCTTAAGGCCAGCGGTGCGCCGGGCGGTAGATCGAACAAGGGCAGCGTCGTCGGAAACACCGCCTGCGCCGCTTCCAGCTCCTCAAAACCCATCGCCACCAGGCGGTCGGCCAGATCGTTGGCGACGCGCGCCGTTTCGGCGCTGGCCAGGTGCGCATAGGCGCGGTTCAGCAAGTCGCTCTGGCGGCTGCGGGCGTATGGCATGCGCAGCACGCGCCCGAGCAATTGCTCCATGTCGCGGCTCGAACCGACTGTCTGCAGCGAGCAGAAAACATAAGCGAACGAGCAATCCCAGCCTTCCTTCAACGCCTCGACGGTAATCACCACCTCAATCGGACAAGTCTTGTCGAAGAGATTCACGCCGTCCAGTTCGCGCTGCGTTCCGGTGGCTACCGCAATGCGTTCGGCCGCGATGTGCTCGTGCTCGATCAGGTGCGTTTTCAGGCGCTCCACCGTTACCTCGCCGGCCTTGTCTTCGGCTTGCAAGAGCAGGATCGGGCGCAGATAGTCGGTCTCGCCGAGTGCTTCGTCGGCTAGCCGCTTGCGCGTCAGCAAGGCATCGCGCACCGCTTCCTGCCAGTTCGGATGCGTGTGCAGGACGATCGGCAGCTTGATCATCTGCTCGGCTTTCAGCTCCTCGGCTGACACGTGGTACAACACGTTGCTGCGATGCGGGCCCTGGCGCAGCGGCGTTGCCGTCAGCTCGATCAGCGCCGCCGGGCGCAGCCGGGCGAAGGTGTCGTAGGAGAGCGGCGTACGCGCGTTGTGTGCCTCGTCGATGATCACCACCGGCCGGTGCCAGTACATCAGGTTGGCGAAGCTGCGCTTGATCTTGCCGATATCCTCGCGGCGCAGATAAGGCTGGGCGGCCAGGTCTTTCTCGCTGACCCGCTCCAGCTCGGGCAAATCCGGCACCTGCCCGAAGTGCGGCTCGAAGCTTTCCTTCCAGGCATACACATCGCGCCCCGAGGTGTCGTCTACGCGTAGCGTCTGCAGCGTGCCGACCACGATGATCGCCTTGCCGCCGAAATCCTGCGGCCGCAACTGCTCGCAATCGGCAATGTCGAGCACGCGCAGGCCATCGACGCCGAAGTGTGCCTCCAGCGCCTCGCGATAAGCGTGGCCCGGCTGCTTCAACGCAGCCAGCGTTTGCGTGCGGATGATATTGCTCGGCACCAGCCACAGACACAGCGGCCGATCCTGCCCGGTGTAATGGCGTGCCGTCGTGGCCAGCGCATGCGTGCCGAGCAGTGTCTTGCCGCCGCCGGTCGGGATGCGGATGCAGACGTAAGGCGTCGCGCCGGCCGCATTGACGAAGCCCTGTCCGAGATACGGCGGAATCGAATCCGGCGCATAGTCCTGCTGCGCCAGCGCCGCGCGGAACGCGATATCGAGGCTGGCTTCATCCTGCGCGCCGCGCGCCAGATCGAAAAAGCAAGCCAGCGCATCGAGCGCTTCCTGCTGATATTGCTTGAGCTTCAGAGCCATGCCTTTTTCTCCGGGCGTCTTGTCATGTTGAAAGACAAGGAAAAGAACCTCACCACCAAGGCACCAAGAACACCAAGGAGCACCAAGTTGAATTCTTGGTTTTCTTGGTGAAACTTTGTGTTCTTGGTGCCTTGGTGTTTCGCACTTTCATGTCGTCGGGCCCCTGAGCACTAACGGGCGCGGATGTCGTAGGGAATCTGCTTGAACTCGATGCCGTTCGCCTTCAGGCGCTGCGCAGACAGGCGGCACGATTCGCCGAACACGACGCGTGATTTTGCGTGCACTCCGCTGTGCGATGCGAATTCGTCGAGCGCCGCGAGCAGCGCCGAGGTCAGCACGTTGCCGCCCTGTGGCCGGCGGTCGCCGAGAATCCCGTTGTAGAGCAGGTAATAGGCGACGCCCTCATGCACGCCGAGCAGCGGCGTCGGTTCGCTTCCCGCGCCCGGCACCCACGGCGTGCGCGTTTCCTGATACCAGACCCACGCCGCCAGCGTGGCGAAGCGGATCTCCGGATTGACACCGCCGTCGGCGAGGAACACCGGCTGACCGAGCGTAAAGAAGCGGAAGCCGCCACCGCCCGACCAGCCGACGCTCTGCGAAATACCTCCTTGCTCGCCGGCGATCACCTTCTCCAGACGCGGCAGGCAATGCGTGCGCGCATGCTCGCCCATCTCGATGCCGATGTAGCGCCGGCCCATCTTGTGCGCGACGGCGGCGGTTGTGCCGGAGCCGAGGAAGGAGTCGAGGACGAGGTCGCCGGGGGTGGTGGCGATTGACAAGACTCTTTGGATTAGGCGCTCTGGTTTGGGTGTATCGAACACATCTCTGGCCCCGTAAAGCCCAATCATCTCTTTCTTCGCCTCATCTGTATGGCCGACCTCCTCGTGCGGCCACCAGTTGTGAGGGGTCATACCATCGCGCACTTCCGAGAGGAATAACTTGAGGGCGGGAGCTGTATTTGTTCCATCTCTCCCCCACCAAATTCTGTTTTCCTCGATATGTCGCTTGTGGGTATTTGGGTCGTATTTCCAAGCCTTTTTTGTATTGGTGATCACTGCTCCGGTATTCGGATTGATAATGTCATAGCAGAGATTCTTCCGCTTCTCTGGAGTTGCCTGATTTAGATAATCGACCGACTTCCACGGCCCGCGAGGGTCGTTGTCAGGGTTGTTGTAACGAGCCACAGACTCTTCGCTGCGAGGGAGTAAATTATTCTGAAATTTTTCAGACTTTGAATAAACCAATACGAAATCGCAGATTGTCGCGATACCTTGGAAATTATTGCTGACGCTGTATTTTCTTTGCCAGGTTATGGTGGTTTTGTAATTCCCCCGCCCGAACACCTCATCCATCAACACCTTGAGGTAGTGCGCCTCGTGATCGTCGATCGACACCCAGATACTGCCGTCCTCGGCCAGCAGTTCGCGCAGCAACTCCAGCCGCGGCGCCATCATCGACAGCCACTGGCTGTGCTCCAGATTGTCGTCGTAGTGCTCGAAGGCGCTTCTGGTGTTGTACGGCGGGTCGATGTAGATGCATTTGACGCGGCCAGCGTAGAAGGGGAGCAGCGCTTTCAGCGCTTCGAGGTTGTCGCCCTGGATCAGCCAGTTGTCGGCATCAGGATTGCCGTGCGTTCTTTGCGCTTCGAGCAGACGGTAGGGGACTTCGCCGGCGATGCGCAGGGCGTGGCGCTTGTTGAGCCAGTCGAGTACGGGCATGGTCTGGGTTTCGTTGCGTAAAGTCAGGCGTCATTATAGGCCGGTCTGTAACCGGTCATCTAAAGGATCGCAAAGGGGCGCAGAGGATAAAGGATATTCACCTTGCTGTGGCGCCGGATTTCAGCGCTGCCGGACAGGGGGGGGCGCGCTGCGCTGGCCGAGAATGCGAATGTTCCGCCGGCAGGTGCCGGATTTCCGGAAGTTACTCTGGCGCATAACGTCGAATCGGAAGAAGCCGTTATCATGATGCTGGACGAGGCGGTCGCCGCTGGCGCCACGCTGGCGCGCCCGGTCGAGAAGGTTTTCCGGGGCGGCCTCAGAGACTACTTCGCAGACCCCGACGGCTTTCTGTAGGATGTCTGCTGGCACCCGTTCTTTCCCCCGGACGCGCAAGGCCACGTCCAGCGACCCGCGTAGCAAAATCCTGACTGGAGATGTCATGCAACTGACCACTACCCCATCGATTGAAGGCAAGCACATCACCAAATATTGCGGCATCGTTGCCGGTGAGGCGGTGCTTGGCGCCAACCTGTTCAAGGACCTGTTTGCCGGCATCCGTGACCTGGTCGGCGGGCGCTCGGGAACCTACGAAAAGGAACTGCGCCGGGCGCGCCAGATCGCGCTGGACGAACTTTCTGAACAGGCCCGTGAACTCGGCGCCAACGCCGTTGTTGGCATCGACCTCGATTACGAAGTACTCGGCGAAAAAAACGGCATGCTGATGGTGTCAGCGAGCGGTACGGCGGTTGTCGTGGCGTAAAGCTTGCGGGTCGCTGGTGTTCTTTGCAGCATCTGACACGGCGCCCGCCATAAACGATCAAGCAGGCTTGCTCCGCCCGATCAAGTTTTGCTGACAATCAAACTCGCGTTGCGGGAGTGGGAACGCGCTTTTTCTTGATGGCACGCGCCTCGATGCGGTGCCACAGCCACTTGGCGTAGGGCGTCAAGCGGGGGATGCCGAGATATTCCCGGTAAAACCACAGCCGGTCGCTACGGCTCCAGTATGAAGAAAAACGGCTCAACGAATAGAGATCGCGCATCGCGCACAGTGTCTTGAGCGGGCGCCAGCGTGACTTCTCAAGGTCGATCACGCGCGCATCAACGCTGCCGTCCTCATTCAGGCGAACGAACACGTGCTTCGAAAAAAAACAACTGTGCTGAATGCCGTGCGCGTGCATGTCCCGCAACAAGCTTGCTACGGCTTTGAGAACACCTTGGCGCAACGCACGCGCGGGCGCGCCGTCCTTCATCCAGGACTCAACCTGACTATCAAGGGAGGCGTAGCCGGCCAGTTCTTCGGTAATCAGAATTGCCCGCTGATTTTTCCCGACCTGGCGGGTGGCGAAGTAGACGGGCTCCAGGGTCGGAATCCGCTTGCTTCGGTAATCCATGATGCGTTTGAACTCGCGGAAAAACGTCGGAACACCACGCACGGGATGGCGCAATGAAGGCGTGCCGTGGTTTTCCTGACGCTTGATGAAAATGCCGCTACGCCCCCCGTCGGGCAGCATCAACTCACAACGCGATACGCCACTCCAGCCACCTCGCCGGTGATTCGGCGCTTCAAACCATCCGACATCAAGCTTCCACAACGAATCAAAATCCGGCAACTTGTTGTCACCCAGGATCGAACGCCAGCGCTCGTTGACGTAATCCTGCATCGAGCGCGATGCGGTAGTTTTGGCGTTTGTCATATCTGGAACCGGGCATCTGAAGGATCGCAAAGAAGCGCAGAGGATAAAGGAAATTTACCTTGCTGTGGCGCCGGCCTTCAGCGCTCCGGACAGCAGGGGCTCGGCGCAGGAATATGGGAGATTGCCGCACCGCCCGCAGGGATTTCAATCCTCTGGTGAGCGGTGATCGGGATGCCCGCCGACACCTGCCAGGCATTGCGCGGGAGAGGGCGGTCGCAGCGCAAGCATGAAAGTGCGGCGGGCAAGAACGCACGATGCGGCAGGAATCGCCTATCTTCTGTTCGGTAGCACACGTAAGGGCAGGGTGAGGCAACTCAGCTCAACCCGCCTTGATCATCTCCGCCGGCCTGACCCAGCGATCGAAATCGTCGGCGCTGACGTAAGCGAGCGCCAGCGCGGCTTCGCGCAGCGTGCTGCGGTCGTGGTGGGCGCGCTTGGCGATCTGCGCGGCGCGGTCGTAGCCGATATGCGGCGTCAGTGCCGTCACCAGCATCAGCGAGCGCGCCAGCAGTTCGGCGATGCGTTCGTCGTTGGCCTCGATACCGCGCACGCAATGCGCTTCGAAGCTGGCCATGCCGTCGGCGAGCAGGCGGACGCTGTGCAGGAAATTGTGGGCGATCAGCGGTTTGAAAGCATTCAGTTCGAAATTGCCTGAGGCGCCGCCGAAGTTGATCGCCACGTCGTTGCCGAAGGCCTGACAGCAGAGCATGGTCAGCGCTTCGCACTGCGTCGGATTGACCTTGCCGGGCATGATCGAACTGCCCGGCTCGTTCTCCGGAATGCTGATTTCACCGAGGCCGGAGCGCGGCCCGGAGGCCAGCCAGCGCACGTCGTTGGCGATTTTCATCAGCGCTGTGGCGAGCGTTTTCAGCGCACCGTGCGCGGCAACCAGCGCATCGTGCGTCGCCAGCGCGGCAAATTTATTCGGCGCACTGGTAAAGGGCAAGCCGCTGCTGCGCGCCAGTTCGGCCGCGACGCGTTCGCCGAATTCGGCGTGCGTGTTCAGTCCGGTGCCGACGGCGGTGCCGCCGACCGCCAGCGCGTGCAGCGGGGGCAGCGCGGCGAGCACGATCGCTTCGGCAAACTGCAGCTGTGCGACGTAGGCGGAAAACTCCTGGCCGAGCGTCAGCGGCGTGGCGTCCTGCAGATGCGTACGGCCGATCTTGACGATGCCGGCGAAGGCCTGTGATTTTTCTTCGAGCCGCGTGCGCAGGAGGCGCAGCGCCGGCAGCAGTTTCTCCGTGATGCTGCGGCAGGCGGCGACATGCATCGCGGTCGGGAAGATGTCGTTGGACGACTGGCCGAGATTGACGTCGTCGTTGGCATGCACCAGCCGCGCCGCGCCGCGCGGCCCGCCGAGCAACTCGGAAGCGCGATTGGCGAGCACTTCGTTGAGGTTCATGTTGCTCTGCGTGCCTGAGCCGGTTTGCCAGACCGACAGGGGAAACTCTTCCGGATGCGCACCGGCCAGTATTTCGTCGGCAGCCGCAATGATGGCCGCGGATTTTTTTGCATCGAGCAAGCCCAGATCGCAATTGACGACGGCGCAGGCGCGCTTGGCCGCGGCCAGCGCCATGATGATTTCGTCCGGCATGCGCTCGGTCGAAATATGAAAAAACTGCAACGAACGCTGCGTCTGCGCACCCCACAGCCGGTCAGCGGGAACCTCGATGGTGCCGAATGAATCGTGCTCGGCTCTGGTCAGTGGCATAGCAAACTCCTCGAATAAAACGGTTGAAGCGGAACGATTGAAATTAAAACGGCCCGCCGGCCGGTCAGCCGGGTACAGGTCTTTTTCATTGGAGTCCGCCGGTGGCGGCAAGTTCGGCATCTGGCAAGGTGAGGTTTCTGGCGGCGCTGACTTTGCTGCCTTGAATGAGGAGATCGCTTTGTTCCCCCGCGCCGCTCGCCGTGATGTTGATGTCGCGGCCGGCGGTGAGGTTCGCATGCAGGACAACAGCAGGACAACAGGGTATAAAAAATGACTCAGGGCAATCGGGCTGCAAGGCAATAAACACGGGCATCTTGAGGTGCTGGATGCTGTAGATCGCCAGTTGACGGGCGTTGCGGATGGTTTTATTTTTTAAGGGAACAATCATGGGGCGCCTCCAATTCAATTGCTGTGTTTATGACTAACGGCTAATCGTGGTCTGTCGCCGGTCAGTTGTTCGCGCGACAAAGCCACTGTCGCCAGATTCAATCGTTCTTCTGTATAAGCGCCTTGATCTGCGAAGCGCTTTTTTCTTGCTAAACTCGTTCGATCAGCGACTAGTGTGAAGGAGTGGCAATGAAAGTTGGTTTTATCGGTTTGGGCATCATGGGGCGCCCGATGGCGCTCAATCTTCTCAAGGCTGGGCACGAGGTGACCGTTTGGGCGCGCCGTGCCGAATCGATGCAGCCCTTACTTGATGCCGGGGCGATGGGGGCGGCGAGCCCGGCCGAAGTGGCGCGGGGCGTCGATGTGGCGATCTCGATGGTCGCCGATGCACCCGATGTCGAGCAGGTGATGCTGGGCGAGCATGGTGTCAGCAGCGGCGTCGATGCCGCCCACAAGCCGGGTCTGGTGGCGGTGGATATGAGCACCATCCTGCCAGCCTCTGCACGCGACATCGCTGCGCGCCTGCGCGACAAGGGCGTCGATTTCCTCGATGCGCCGGTGTCCGGCGGCGAGGTCGGGGCGATTGCCGGCACGCTGTCGATCATGGTTGGCGGCAGCGAGGCGGCTTTTGCCAAGGCTAAACCAGCCTTCGAGTGCATGGGCAAGAACATCGTGCATGTTGGCGACTCCGGCGCTGGGCAGGTAGCCAAGGCGGCGAATCAGATCGTTACCGGCGCCGGGGTGGTCATCGTCGCCGAAGCGCTCAATTTTGCGGCCAAAAACGGCGTCGATCCGGCCAAAGTGCGCGAAGCCTTGCTCGGCGGATTTGCCTACTCGAAGATTCTGGAGAACCACGGTCAGCGCATGCTCGACCGCAATTTCAAGCCGGGCTTCAAGTCGTGGATGCACCAGAAGGACATGAATATCGTGATGCAGAGCGCGCACGAGTTGGGCCTCTGTCTGCCAGTTTCGGCAGCGACCGCGCAGATGTACAACGCGATGGTCGGCGCCGGGCTGGGCGAAGAGGATTCGATCGCCGTGCTCAAGCTGCTTGAACGCTTGTCGGGCGGCGAAGGCTGATTCGATGAGGCTCGGCTTCATCGGTCTCGGCGCCATGGGGCGCCCGATGGCGCTGCACCTGCTGCGTGCCGGGCATGAGGTGACGGTGTGGGCGCGGCGGGTGGAGCGGGCGCAGCCGCTACTCGATGCTGGTGCCGTGTGGGGTGGGTCGCCGGCCGATGTGGCGCGGCGTGCCGAGGTCGTTTTCACCATCGTCACCACCGGCGCTGATGTCGAGCGCATTGCGCTTGGCCCGGACGGCCTGATCGATGGTTTTGCCGCCGGTTCGATTCTCGTCGATATGAGTACGATCGCCCCCGGCGTGTCGCGCAGCATTGCGCAGCGCCTTGCCGAGCGCGGCGTCGACATGCTTGATGCGCCGGTTTCCGGCGGCGAAACGGGCGCCATTGCGGCGACGCTGGCGATCATGGCGGGTGGCCAGGCGGCGGTGCTTGACCGCGTGCGCCCGCTCTTTGCCGTGCTCGGAAAAACGCTGGTGCATGTCGGCGAGTGCGGCGCCGGGCAGGTGGCCAAGGCGTGCAATCAGATGATCATGGTCGGCTTCATCCAGGCCGTGGCCGAGGCGCTGCATCTGGCGCAGGCGGCGGGCGCTGATCCGGCGAAGGTGCGCCAGGCGCTAGCCGGTGGTTCGGCCGGCAGTCGCGTGCTGGAGGTGTTTGGCGGACGGATGGTCGAGGGTGATTTTGCCGCCGGGGTTGAAGCGCGGCTGCATCACAAGGATTACGGCATCCTCATGGCGGAGGCTTACCGGCTGGGTGTGCCGCTGCCGGTGTCGGCGCAGGTCTGGCAGCAGCTCAATGCCTTGATGGCTAATGGCTGGGGGCGGCAGGATACGTCTTCGTTGCTGCGCGTGCTGGAACTTTGCCGGCGCATCGAGTGAGTGAGCGTAGCGGTGGTGCCTGAAAAAAAGGCGCTACCGCATCTCCTTGGCAGGCCGGCATTTTCCCCGCTTATCCACAGAACGCCCCACAGATTTTGTGGAGCGTATGCGCTTCGCCGTCGCGTTGTTTTTACGGTATCGTATGGCTTAGGTAATAGGTGGCGGCATGTTGCTGTGGTCGCTCATGCGAAGTGAATTGACAGGCAAGGCACATGAAGATTCTTCTGGTCGATGATGCGCGTGCTGTTTCGGCGATGATGGCAGCGCGTCTGAATGCGTTTGGGCACGATGTCTGCCTCGCCGAAAACGGCTTGATCGCGCTCGATAAATTTCGCGAGTTTGCGCCCGACCTGGTGTTGATGGACATCGAAATGCCGGTCATGAACGGCTTCGAGGCGACCAGTCGCATTCGTGCCCTGGAGACGACACAGATGTGGGCATGGACGCCGATCATTTTTCTGACCGGCTCCGACAGTACCGAAAATCTGGTGACGGCCATCGAGGCTGGCGGTGATGATCTGATCGCCAAGAATGTTCCGGAGGCGGTGCTGCAGGCCAAGATGAAAGCGATGACGCGGGTCGCCGCCCTGCGCCAGCACCTGTCGGCGGCCAACCGCAAGCTCGAGGATCTGGCCAGTCGTGACGGCCTGACCGGGCTGTGCAACCGCCGGTACATGGATCTGCGAACCGATGCCTTGTGGGCGGAAGCCTGCGACCGGCAGGAAAGTTTCGCCATTCTGATGATCGATATCGACAACTTCAAAAAGTACAACGATCACTATGGTCATCAGGCCGGTGACGAGTGTCTGCGCCGCGTTGCTGCGGCGATTGCAGCGACGGTGGACGAAAGCAACGCAGCGCAGGCCACGGCGCAGGCCTTTGCGGCGCGTTACGGCGGCGAGGAGTTTGCGGTGGTCATTCCCGGTGTGTCACGGCCGGCCTATGAGGTGCTGGCCGGTGCCATTGTTGCGGCGATCCGCCTGTGTGCTGTGCCGCACGAGAAAAACGCCGACTGGGGTATCGCCACGGCTTCGCTCGGTGGCGCCCGCATTGAGCAAGCCGGGGATGGTTTGACCGTGCTGTTCCGCAGCGCCGATCAGCAGCTTTACCGGGCCAAGGAGAACGGCCGAAATCGCGCGGAACTGGCTTACGACGTAGACGCTGCAGGATAAGGTCACACCCGGCGCACGCGCTACGCCTGGTCGCCAGGGAACGAGTCCACGCCGCCGGGGTCCATACGGGTTCTGAAATTCAGATACGGCACAGCGCATTGCGCCGCAACCCGGAGAGTATTCATGATCGATTGGCAGGAAATCCTGAGACGTTCTCTGCATGGCAATCCACCGCCGCCGCGTACCGTCGTCTGTAGCGAGGCGGAATGGCGTGGCCGGCTCAGCCCCGAGCAGTTCGAGGTGATGCGCCTCAAGGGTACCGAGCGGCCTTTCAGTTCGGCGATGTGCAGCCGGTTCGAGCCCGGTCTTTATGCCTGTGCCGGCTGCGGCGAAGTGCTCTTCGACGCGCGCACGAAATTTGATTCCGGCACCGGTTGGCCGTCGTTTACACAGCCCGTTGACGAGGCGGCGGTGGCTTACGCAGGCGACGGGTCGCATGGACGGGAGCGCATCGAGGCTTTGTGCAATATTTGCCAGTCGCACCTTGGGCACGTGTTTCCCGACGGCCCGGCGCCGGCGGGGCTGCGCTACTGCATCAATGCGCTTGCGCTGAGCCGGGTGGCATCTGAGGCCGGTGCGCTTGAGCAAGCGGTCTTTGGCGGCGGTTGTTTCTGGTGCACCGAAGCGCTCTTTTTGCAGGTGCCTGGTGTGCTGCGTGTGGTTAGTGGCTATGCCGGCGGGCAGACGCCTGATCCGGATTACGACCAGGTGTGCAGCGGGCGAACCGGGCATGCCGAGGTGGTGCAGGTGAGTTTTGATCCGGCGGTGGTGGCGTACGCGGATTTGCTGGCACTGCATCTTTCTTCGCACGATCCAACGACGCTCAATCGGCAGGGCGCCGATCACGGCACGCAGTACCGGAGCATTATCCTGCCCGTCAACGATAAGCAGGAAGCGCTGGCGCACGAGGTGCTGGCCGCGACGGCGAGCGTATTTGATGCGCCGCTGGTTACCGAGGTCCGGGCGCTCGACAGGTTTTACCCGGCCGAGGCGCAGCATCAGGATTACTATCGCCGTAATACTGAGGGCCGTTACTGCCAGTTCGTGATTGAGCCAAAGCTGAAGAAGCTGCGGGCAGTTCTGGCCGGGCGTGCCGGATAAAGCTACTTTTGCTGAACGACGTTGAAGCGCTGCAGTTGCAGGTGGCCATCTATATGGGTAGCGCGTAGCGCAAAGTCAAAACGATCGGCTTGCGCACAGAGCGTCAGATCGCCTGGCGGCAGGCTGGGGTTGGTGCCGGCCAGAAAGCGTCGGCCAAAATCAGAATTTTTTACTCGTTCAGAATATTGTGCCGGGTCGGGGGCCTGGCCCTGGAGCAAGGCGTCGAGATAGTCGGCGCAGGCGATGTCTTCGTCACCGTCGCGATCAACCCATTCGCCGGTAATCACGAAGCATACTTCGCGTGGTTGTAAATCAAGCAGCGCCTGTGCTGTGGCACGGGCTGACACCAGGCTACCGGCAAACAATGCGCGTGCATGGCGAAACCGGGTGAGGCCGCGCACGCCGGCGGCGGTGCTCTGAATCAATGGGCGCCCGGCCAGTCTGGCGGCCTGTAGCGCTGTTGGCGAATTGCCGAAATCAAAGCCCGCAACGGGGTCGCCGCCGGCAATCGCGCCGGTGGTTGCGGCATTGGGGAACTGCTGTTGCAGGCGGCAGGCTTCGGCGATTGTTTCAACCGGGTAGATGACGCTGGCGCCAGCAGCAAACGCATACGCAGCGGTCGAGAATGAACGCAGGACGTCGATCACCACCACGGTATCGCGCGGTTCCGCTGTTGGGTCAAGACGATTGAGAAAGAGGCGGCGGGTATGCATGGCGATCTCAGTATCCTTGAGCGTTCTGCGCCGGTCAAACGGCCTCCGCCGGCTTTCTGCATCGCGGTCACCCGCGGGCCGTCACAAACCGGTACATGAATTTACACAACTGCTGACATCCGTTTTCGTTCTGGCCGCGTTATTCGCCTCAAGGTGCTGCAATTTCGCAGCGCCGGAAACTACAGATCGATACCTCAAAGGAGATTCAAAATGGTCAAGACGCTAATTGCACTGTTTGTTGCCGCTGGTTTTTCGTCAGTTTCGTTTGCTCAGACGAGCGCACCGGCGCCAGCCGCTACGCCGGCAGTAAAGGCGACTGTTGCGGCACCGGTGGTGGCAGAGAAAAAGGCTGAGGCACCGAAGGCTGTCGAGCCGGTGAAGGCCGAAGCTGCCAAGCCAGCCAAAGCAAAGAAGCACGCTAAAAAGGCTGCCAAGCCGATGGCTGCTACGCCTGCTACTCCTGCTGCTGCCGCTACTCCTGCTACTCCCGCGGTCAAGTAAGCAGCCGGTTTTCACGGCAAAAAACCCTCAGGCAAACGCCTGAGGGTTTTTTGCCATCCCGGATATCGGGTTGTAAATGCTTCGTGGAAGGATGTGTACGATGAAAGCGATCAAATTGACCATTTTGTGCCTGTTGCTGGGTGTCGCCGGTATCGGTAATGCGTGGGCTGACCGGGGTCGTCATTCACATTTTGGCGTGGTGATTGGACCGTACTGGGGACCTTCCTATTATTCGCCCTTTCCTCGCTATTACCCACCTTACTATCCTTATTCCTATTCTTACCCGCCGGTGATCATTGAGCGCCCGGCGCCACCGGTCTATATCGAACAGGCGCAGCAGCCGGCGCCTCCAGCCCCGGCTGCTGCGGCGCCGGCTAATTACTGGTACTACTGCGCTGCGACAAATGGCTACTACCCTTATGTCAGGGAGTGTCGTGGCGGGTGGCAGAAAGTTTCGCCGCTGCCGCCGGGTCAGCAGTGATTTGAACGAGGATCCGTTGCCATGAAATCATCAAGCCTGTTTCTGCTCGCTGCGTTTCCTCTTCTGCTCGTTGGCTGCGCCACTGCGCCGACCGGCCCCAGCGTGATGACCTTGCCGGGAACCAGCAAGAGTTTTGAGCAGTTCCGTCAGGACGAAACGGTCTGTCGCCAATATGCGCAGCAGCAGACGGGCGGTGCAGACCGCTCGGGTGTTGATGCCGGCGTACGCAGTGCCGCTGTCGGCACGGTCATTGGCGCCGTCGCCGGTGCTGCCATCGGTGGGCAGTCCGGTGCTGGTGTCGGTGCGGGGACGGGGCTGGTGGTCGGCAGCATGGCCGGTGCTGACGCGGCACAGCGTTCTGGTTACGGAAGCCAGCGTGCTTACGACAATGCTTTTATCCAGTGCATGTACGCCAAGGGGCACAGGGTTCCCGTTTCCGGTGGGCTGATGAACAAGCCCGCGCCGATGCCGGCGGATGCGCCGCCGGCACTGTCTTCCGGGTATTTCCCGCCGCCACCGCCCGGCTATGCTGCGCCTCCGCCGGCAGGCGGGCGCTGACAAATCCTGCTTCTGGTCAGCGCCGCACCGGCCTGACGATCTGCACTGGTTTTGCTGATCCGTGCTCGCTTGCCCGCGCCCGTAGTTGCCCGCAGCCACCGTCGATGTCCTGCCCTGCCGAATTGCGTAAACGGGTGAGGATGCCGCGTCGGTTCAAGTAGCCGGCCATGGCGCTGGCGCGTTCGTCCGACGGGCGGGCGAAGCCGAGGCCTTCATTCGAGTTGTAGGGAATGAAATTCATCATCGCGTACTTGCCGGCGAGCAGCCCGGCGATGGCTTCGAGTTCGTCGTCGCTGTCGTTGATGCCGTCGAGCAAGGTCCACTGGTACTGGATCGGGTAGCTCGTCTTGCGCGCGTATTCCTCGCCCAGTTCGACGAGTTCAGCCGGATCGATGCGTGGCGCGCGCGGCAGCAGGCTGGCACGCAGTTCGGGCTTGGTCGTATGCAGCGAAAGCGCGAGCGCCGGTTTGACGGCGCCGAGCGGCAGGCGGTCAAAAACGCGCCGGTCGCCGACCGTCGAGAACACGAGATTCTTGTGGCCGATGCCGCCGGCCTTACCGAGCAGATCGATCGCTTCGAGCACGTTGTCCATGTTGTGCGCCGGTTCGCCCATGCCCATGAAGACGACGCGCCGGACGGTGCGCCGCGCTCGGGCGAGCACCACCTGCGCGACGATCTCGGCGCTGCCGAGCTGGCGCAGCAGTCCGTCGCGCCCCGTCATGCAGAAGGTGCAGCCGACCGCGCAGCCGACCTGCGTCGACACGCAGACGCCGTCGCGCGGCAGGAGTACGCTTTCCACCGTCTGGCCGTCGGGCAGTTCGACGAGCAGGCGCGCCGAGCCGTCGGCGCCGGGGTGCTCCGAGCGCAGGCGGGCAAGGCCTTCCAGCGCTTCGTTCAGGGCCGGCAGCGCGTTGCGCAGCGGCAGCGGCAGGAAATCTTCGGATTTCTGCCGGCGCGTGCCGTGATCAAGCGCTTGCGCCTGCGCCCAGGCACGCAGCACGCGTTCCTCATGACAGGCCTTGGCGCCATGCTCGCGTAGCGTCTGACGGATTTGTTCGATGCGCATTGAAGTCGTCGGCTATTTTTAAATAGTGAAATTAACTACAACGGGCACGACTCGCGTTGATGGCGTACCGCTAGAATCAATGCCATATCGGCGCCTTCGTCATAGCTGTAAAGCGCCAGGTACCCGGATTGGCCGCGGGAAATGATCAGTTCGCGCAAACCCTGTGGCAAAGGCCGACCTATACGCGGATGCCGTTCCAGAACCGTCAGGGCATCGAGAATCAAGTCGATGGTTTCAATAGCGCATTCAGCGTCAGCTTCCAGAAGAAAGTCCGCCAGACGCTCCAGGTCATCCGCTGCTTCCGGTGCGAGCAGCCAGCGCGTCATGCCTTGGTTTCCACACGCTCCGTAATTGCCTGTGCCGAAGGGCGCGTAACAGACTGCCCCCGCACACGGCAACGTAGATAATCCGCAAAAGCCGGACCATCGATGACCTGTCCGGTTGCGACCACCTGCGCGCGCGCCCTCAACGCCCGTGCCACAAAAGCTGCCTCCGCCTCTGCCTGCTCCAACTCGGCACCGATGGCCCTGATCATGAAGGCGTGGGGGGTGATGCCTTGGCCGGCAGCAACCTCCAGCAGGCGCTGACGTGTTGCTTCATCCAGTTTGACCGACAGATTGGGCATGGCAAACCCCTTGTTTCAATAGTATTGACATCTTACTACCCGGGAAATACTGCTGCAATTTTTTTGGGTGGCAACCTAAGGGGGCTTCGCTAAAATCCAAAGCGACCCATTTAGTTGCTTTAGTTGAATCATCCGGCGGCAAGCGACCCAAAGGCGACGGTGGAGCGGAGAGAAAGCAGCCGTTCAGGAACGTTGAATTAACCGGCTGGCGCCGCAAATCACCCGAAAGGCACTCCGATACGCTCATTTAAAATCAATCACTTAAGAGGAGTGCCTTGAGAGCCATTTGCCGTATTGGTTTCTGGTCGCATGACGATTTCGGCGATTTTTTCAATGTTACCGATATGAATAAACGAAACAGGAAGTTTCTCAATTTGCGATGACGGATGCCAAGCAAATCGCCACTCCTTTTGTGGAAGATATTTCCATGATTTCGAAAACG
>JBIKLY010000106.1:0-9248 GCA_044359525.1 Rhodocyclaceae bacterium
ACGAAGGCTTTGCCTGCGGAAATCGATGGTGTGCGCTTTTCCTTGATGCGCGCCCTGCAGGGCGTGTTGTTGGCGAGCTTGCACCAGTTCGGGCGGGACGAGCCTTTTCAATATTACGCCATCGGTGGCAGGGTGCTGCAGCCGGTGCTGGCCAAGGTGTTGATCAGCCACGGCTGGGTGACCTCGGCCCGGCCGCACTGGGCTGAAGCGGTGGTTCAATACCGCTTGTCGGCGGATGGTTATGCCTTGAAAACTGAACTGGAAAACTGGTGGCATGCATTGACGCTGGGCCAGCGTCTGCGTGCGGTTCTTGTCGAATAGGTAACGACTAGCTGGTCTATTTCGACGGTGCGAGGAGGAAGTCGATTGCCTCGCGCCACCACGCTTGATCGACATGATCGATCCAGTCGTTGTGCTCGGCGCGCTTGATTATTTTCAGTTGTTTCGGGGCGGAAATCGCTTCGTACAATGCGCTGCCGAAACGGGCGGGGACGATGCTGTCCTGCTCGGCAACGGCAACCAGAATCGGGCGCCCGAATGAGGCCAGGTGGCTGGCGCTGTCGTAGCGGTCGCGCAGCAGCCATTTTACGGGGAGCCACGGATAATGGTGCGCGGCGACTTGTTCGAGTCTGCCCCACGGAGTGATGAGCAGCAGTCCGGCGGTCGCCTCGCGTTGGTGTGCGCTGGTGGCAGCGGCTACGCCGGCGCCGAGAGATTCGCCAATGACCAGTAGCGGCGCGCCGTAAAGCTTGTGCGCGAGGGCAATACTCTGTTCAGCGTCGGCAACCAGGCTTTGTTCGCCAAGCGCGCCACCGCGCGGCCCGTAAGCCGGATATTCGGCGAGGATCACCCGCAGGCCAAGGCGTGTCAGTGCCGTGGCATAGAAGCGGCGATGGCCGGCATGCCCGGCGTTGCCGTGAAAAACAATGGCTGTAGCGCGCACCGGGCCAACGGGTTCTGCAATAAGGCCGCGAAAATCCGCTGCGCCCGGCCAGGCGCGAAGCTCGTCGGAAGCCAGTTCTTCAACGGATGCCTTGTCGGGAAAGTAGAGCAAGTTGTCCTGAGACATGGCGATCCCCATCGAAAAGATCACCCCGGCAACCGCCAGCAGCAGCAATGGCCTGAGGCGTCTTTTCACTTGTCGTTGAGTCCTGCCGTCAGACGCGCAGCAAGAGTATTTTGAGCGGCGGCTGGCCGTCTGTGCTCGGGAAATCGGCTTCGGGCGTAATCCATTCGAATTCACGAATCGCCCGCCCGGCCTTGCGTGTGCTGCGTTCGATCTGGTCGAGCCAGGTTTCACGCGAGACTTCGGCCACGTTGTTGCAGCAGATCAGCGTGCCGCCTTCGGCCGTACTGAGCAGCGCCGGTTTGAACAAGGCTGCGTAGTCGTTAACCAGATCGACGACGCCGAACGGGCTTTTGGCGTAGCGTGGCGGATCGAGGAAAACCACGTCGAACTGGTGCGGCTCAAGTTTGGGGAAGGGCGGCATGACCTTGCCACGAACGCGCTGCGACTGACCCAATCCCGAGAACTGGCGCAGTGCCGCGAAAACGTCGCTTTTGACCAGGCGCACGCGGATCGGCAACTCGTTCAGGCGGGCGTTTTCCTTGCCGATGGCCAGGCTTGATTCGGAAAAATCCACGTTCACGACGTGCCGTGCGCCGGCCTTGGCCGCGGCAATGCCGATGCCGCAGGTGTAGGCGAACAAGTTGAGCAGCGACTTGCTGGCGATTTCCTGCATCATGCGCCGCCGACCGGCGCGCATATCGAGAAAGAGCCACGGGTCCTGCCCCGCATGGCGACCCTGGAAGCGGTATTTGACGCCAAGTTCGAGGAATACGCGCGGCAGGATGGCAACCTCGTTTTGTTCGGGCGTCAGCTTGTTGGAAATACGCGAGTTCGACTGGCTGCGGTCGTTGTAGAGCGTGGCAAGACCGGGAAAGACATTTGTGTAGAAGCTTTCCACTTCGCTTAACTCGTCTGCAGACAGCGGGCGGTGGAACGTCTGTATCAGCAGCAGATCGCCGTAGCGATCGACAGTCAGCCCGGATTCGCCCTCGACGCTACCGTGAAAGAGCCGATAGGCATTGGTCTGCTCGGCCTCCATCTGCGCCAGCAAGGCGTGGCGCGCTTCGAGCGCCGTTTTCAGGCGATCTGTGAGTGTGTTGGTGTGTGTGGCGGGCATTTTTGATTCCTCAGTGGTGCGCAGGGATTGCCTTCGCCAAATTGCCGCCCAAAGGGCAGAACGCGACATGATACAGGGTATCGGGCTACATCCCCATGTAGCGTCCGGCTTTGTGATTGACGGCGATTACCAGATTCAGTGCCAAGGCGCCCAGAATCGACAGCGCGACGCTGAGCGGGTCACGGATCAGCAAGGCCGCACCGACAATTGCACAGTCGGCCACCATCTGTACCTTGCCGGCACGCCAGCCCTTGGCGCTCTGCAGATAAATGGCGAGGACGCTGATCCCGCCGAGGCTGGCTTTGTGGCGGATCAGGATGAGGAGTCCGACGCCGGCGAGAAATCCGCCCATCACTGCTGCAAATGCCGGGTTGATCGACTGGAGTGTGACGAGCATTGGCAGTATTTCGGTGTAGCCGGCGAGCAGGCTGATACAAATGAAGGTCTTGATCGTAAATACCCAGCCCATCGACCTTACGGCGAAAATATAGAAGGGCAGGTTGATCGCAAAAACCACGGCGCCCATCGGCCAGTCGCTGGCGTAATGAATCAGGAAGGCGATGCCCATCGTGCCGCCGGTGAGCAGCCCGGCCTGACGGAAGAGCAGCACGGCAAAGGCGACGAAGAGCGGTGCAACGAGGATCGCTTGTGCGTCTTCGAGAAAAGTATGGTGAATGTCGGTGTGGTTACTCATGAGGGGCGATGAAGAAGGGTTGTTGGGCGAAGTTTACACTTCTCTAGCCGCAGCGCCGGGTGCGTGCATTACAATCGGCGCCTTGTGCGGGCTTGTCCGCCGGCAGGATGCTGGGAACACCATGGAAGATCGTCTGACCGAACTCGAAATAAAGCTGAACCTCACCGAGGATATGGTCGAGGAACTCAATCGAACCATTTACCGGCAACAGCAGCAGATCGACCTGCTGCAACATCAGTTACGGCACCTGTTTCAACAGATGCAGCCGGATGCCGAACCCGCCGAACCGCGTAACCTGCGCGACGAAATTCCGCCGCATTATTAGCATTCAATAGCGTCGAAATACGAAAGCAATGCGAACCACCAAGACACGGAGTACACCAAGTTGCACCAAGAAATTCATCGATTTTCCTGGTGCAACTTGGTGATCTTGGTGCCTTGGTGGTTCGCTTTTGAATTTTGATTGACGATTGACGATTGGAAGTGGCTAGCCGCCTGCGCCAGCTACCGGCCGCTTGCGGTGAAAAACCAGCGGTACCGCAGCTACGGTTGATGGGGGTGCCGTTTTCAGGATGTGTTTTTTCATCTTGCCCATGACGTGCATCTCGCAGGGCCGGCAATCAAAGCGCAGCGTGTATTTTTCACCGCCGGAAACCAGTGTCATCGGTTCGGCGCGCACCTGCCCCTGTACGCCGGTCACGCCCTTGGCCTGCTTCGGGCATAGGTTGAACGAAAAACGCAGGCAATGTTTGGTCACCATCAGCGACACCTCGCCGCTTTCCTCATGCGCCTCGAAGGCGGCATTTATGAGTTTGACGCCGTGCCGGACGTAGAAGGCACGGGCTGCTTCGTTGTAGATGTTGGCCAGATAGGACAGCGATTCGTTTGGGTAAAGGGCTGGTGGTTCGTTGGCAGCCTTGCGTAGCGGGCGTTGATAGGCGGCGGCACGTGCCGCTTCGAGTTCAGCAATGGCGGTGCGGCGCAACGCGTTGACGCCGGATGCGGGCAGAAACCAGGGTGCGTCGAGCCGGATCTTGATGTCGCCTGCGGCAAACAGCGTGTTGCCTAGTTTGCCAAGGTTTTCGCGTAACGAGGACTCGACTTTTTCGGCCTGCGTCGCCCGTGTTTTATTACTGTTCAGACAGGTTTCAGTGCTGACGCCTTCTTCGTCGGTCAGCCGCAGGGAAAACCCCTCGACCGTTTCCGAGAATTCCATGTCGATTGTGATGCGTCGTTCGGCGGACTTCTTCGTCAGCGCCTGCTCCCAGGCGTGGTCGCCATTGCGGTTGATGACCGTGCCGGGGCGGAAGCCGGGCAGGGTGGAAATTTCCACATTGGGTTCGATGCGCCAGGCATTCCCTGTTTTCTCGGCGCGATTGGCGGGTACGCCGAACACTTCACGTTTGTGCATGTAGTTGAGGCCGTCGCCGTTGGCAAGGGTTTCATCGGCTTCTATCTCGAACCAGTTTGGCCCGATGCGCGTGACGGTGCCGATCGGCTGGCCGATGAACTTGGGTGAATCGAAGGCGCCGATGTCGGCGCCGCGACCATTGACGAAATAGTCGGTGGTGCCACGGTGGAAGGTCTTGTCGGGGTCGGGCGTGAAGAACAGGGTGGTTTTCCCGCTGGAAACACGGCGGAAGTCCGGCCTGCCTTCAAGAATTTCGTCAATCAGCGTCCGGTAGTGCCCGGTGATGTTCTTGACGTAACCGACATCCTTGTAACGCCCCTCGATCTTGAACGAGCGGATGCCGGCGTCGATCAGCGCTTGCAGATTGCTGCTCTGGTTGTTGTCCTTCATCGACAGCAGGTGTTTCTCAAAGGCCACGACGCGGCCTTGATCGTCCTGCAGCGTGTAGGGCAGGCGACAGTCTTGCGAGCAATCGCCCCGGTTGGCGCTGCGCTCGGTGTGTGCGTGGCTGATGTAGCATTGGCCGGAAAAGGCCACGCATAGCGCGCCGTGGATGAAGAATTCCAGCGTGGCATCGGTTGCGGCGTGAATTTCGCGGATCTGCTCCAGCGTCAGTTCTCGGGCCAGAACCATCTGCGAGAAGCCGACTTCGCCGAGAAATTTCGCTTTTTCGGTCGTCCGGATGTCGCATTGCGTGGAGGCGTGCAGTTCAATCGGCGGCAGATCGAGTTCGAGCAGGCCCATGTCCTGCACGATCAGGGCGTCGGCCCCTGCGTTATAAACATCCCAGGCCGTGCGGCGCGCGGCTTCGAGTTCGTTGTCGTGCAGGATGGTGTTGAGCGCGACCAGCACGCGGGCGTTGTAGCGGTGGGCAAACCCGGCCAGCCGACCGATGTCGGCGACCTCGTTGCCAGCATTGGCTCGCGCGCCAAAGGCCGGGCCGCCGATATAAATGGCGTCGGCGCCATGGCTGATGGCTTCCATGCCGAACTCGGCGTTTTTGGCCGGGGCCAGGAGTTCGAGGTGTTCGAGGTGTTTTCGGGTGTCGGGCATCAGGGTGGGGTGGCAGGGCGAAGGGATCATTGTAAACGCTTGGTACGGCTTGTTCGGTACTGATGGGGCGATTTTTCCCCGTATTCATTTGTATAAATTCTGTACAACTTCCTGAAATTTCGTGTCAACCGCTTTCAACTACCCGCGTTATTTGGTTCATAGGTGGGTAGCCACCGCACGAAAAACGGAGACAAAATGGGTAGCCTGAGCACTGAATCCTTCGACGAGTTCCTGGATTCTTTGAAACAAGCCGGTGTGGCAATCAGCAACGAACGTGAGTTGCGCGAGCGCCTTGCCGAAGCCCAGCGCTGGCGTTTCGCCTTCCAGACATTGGCCTGTAATGGTCGCCCGCTCGGTATCCGCTTCCAGGATCAGAGCGCCGGGTGTAACGAAGACCAGATTCACCGTGCTTTTACCCAGTTCCAGTTTCCGGAAAGTACCGAAGCGGCTTTTTCCGCCAGCCTGAAGGCTGAGCACTGATCATTCGCTCTCTGCGCATTGTGCGCGGCTGGCGCTAAGCATCCGCCGATCTCGGGTTCGCTCCCGGGTGTCGGGGAAACAAAAGGCCCGCTTGTTTGCGGGCCTTTTTACATCTGGCGTTGCGTTTGAACCGTTTATCGCGTCACCGGCTTGTAGCGGATCCGCTTTGGTTTCGCGCCTTCTTCGCCGAGGCGGCGTTTCTTGTCTTCCTCATACTCGTGGTAATTGCCGCTGAAGAAGGTCCATTGCGAATCGCCTTCGCAGGCCAGGATGTGCGTGCAGATGCGGTCGAGGAACCAGCGGTCGTGCGAGATGACCATCACGCTGCCGCCGAATTCGAGCAGCGCGTCTTCCAACGCACGCAGGGTTTCGACGTCGAGGTCGTTCGACGGCTCATCGAGGAGCAGGACGTTGCCGCCGGCGATCAGCGTCTTGGCCATGTGCAAGCGGCCGCGTTCGCCGCCTGAGAGCTGGCCGACGTGCTTCTGCTGGTCGGAGCCCTTGAAGTTGAAACGGCCGATGTAGGCGCGCGACGGCGTTTCGTACTTGCCGACGGTGAGGATCTCGGCGCCGCCGGAGATTTCCTCGAAAACGGTCTTGTTGCCGTCGAGGCAGTCGCGGCTCTGGTCGACGTAGGCGAGTTTCACCGTCGTGCCGATATCGACTTCGCCCGAATCCGGTTGCTCCTTGCCCATCAGCATGCGGAAGAGCGTCGATTTACCGGCGCCGTTCGGGCCGATGATGCCGACGATGGCGCCGGGCGGCACGTTGAAGCTCAGGTTGTCCATCAGTAGACGGTCGCCGAAGGCCTTGGAAACGTTCTTGAATTCAATGACTTTCGTGCCCAGGCGCTCGCCGACCGGGATGAAGATTTCCTGCGTTTCGTTGCGTTTCTGGTATTCGACGCTGGACAGTTCCTCAAAACGCGCCAGACGAGCCTTGCTCTTGGCCTGGCGGGCTTTCGGGTTCTGCCGGACCCATTCGAGTTCCTGCTTCATCGTCTTGATGCGGCCGGCCTCGGATTTCGATTCGGCTTCGAGGCGGGCTTCCTTCTGCTCCAGCCAGCTCGAATAATTGCCCTTCCACGGGATGCCCTGGCCACGGTCGAGTTCGAGAATCCATTCGGCGGCGTTGTCGAGGAAGTAGCGGTCGTGCGTGACGGCAACTACGGTGCCGGGGAAGCGTACGAGGAATTGCTCCAGCCATTCGACCGATTCGGCGTCGAGGTGGTTGGTCGGCTCGTCGAGCAGCAGCATATCGGGTTTTGAGAGCAGCAGCTTGCACAGCGCGACGCGGCGTTTTTCGCCGCCGGAGAGGTTTTTCACCACGGCATCCCACGCCGGCAGGCGCAGTGCATCTGCCGCCAGTTCGAGCTGGCTGGCCAGATCGGAGCCCGAGGTGGCGATGATCGCTTCAAGCCGCGCCTGTTCTTCGGCCAGCTTGTCGAAATCGGCGCCTTCCTCGGCGTAGGCGGCGTAGACCTGTTCCAGCTTTTCCTGCGCCTGCATCACTTCGCCCATGCCCGATTCGACTTCCTGGCGTACGGTCTTGTCCGGGTCGAGCTGCGGCTCCTGCGGCAGGTAGCCGATGTGTAGATTGGGCATTGGCGTGGCTTCGCCGATGATGTCCTTGTCGATGCCGGCCATGATGCGCAGCACGGTCGATTTGCCCGAGCCGTTCAGGCCGAGCAGGCCGATCTTGGCGCCGGGGAAGAAGGAGAGCGAGATGTCCTTGATGATCTGGCGCTTCGGCGGAACGATCTTGCCGACGCGGTTCATTGTGAAAACGTATTGAGCCATGGCTGGGTTTCTTGCGATTTGAAAGTGAAAAAACAAGCGGCAACGAAAGCGTTGCCGAAAGACGATAGCTTACCCGAGTGAGCGCGGTTTTTGCTGAGTGAATGTGTCAGGCAGGAATTACGTCGGGGTCGATAATCTCGCTGCACACCCGGTTGCGGCCCTCGTGTTTGGCCTGATAGAGCAGGGCATCGGCCCGGGAAATAAAGCTTTCCTGTGTTTCGCCAGCACGGTAGGCAACAACCCCCGCGCTAATCGTGACAGATACGCTGTTGCTGTTGATTTCGTGCTTCTGCTGCTCGATGCGGGCGCGCAGAGTATTGGCGACGCTGGCTGATGCCGGCAGGTCAGTGTTGGTGAGGATGATGAGAAATTCCTCTCCGCCCCAGCGGCAGGCTATATCGGAGTTGCGCAAGGCTTCTTTCAGTGTGGCCGCCACGCCTTGCAGAACGCGGTCTCCGGCGAGGTGGCCGCGGCTGTCGTTAAGTTCCTTGAAGCGGTCGATGTCGATCATGATCGCCGACATCGGCGTTTTCTGGCGAGACGCTTCACGCGTACCCTGATCAAGCAATAGTTCAAGCGCATGACGATTCGCCAGCCCGGTCAGATTATCGGTCGTCGCCATCTGCTCAAGACGGCGCTGGTAGCGGTTGATGGTCAGATGGACGATGAGCAGCACGGTGAAGGTGATGACGCCGCAAAGCAGCAGATTGAGATAGAGCGTTTGCTGAATTCCGCTCAGTGCCTTGTCTTCTTGCTTGACCACGACGAGATACCATTTCAGCTCGGGAATGTAGCGCACGTTGAGGAAATGCTGGTGCCCCTGGTTGATGTATTCGAAGGCGCCTTTTCCGGCTTTCAGGATGGCATCCGCCTGCTCGCGCAGGCCCTCTATTTCACGAATGCTGGCGTATCTTGCCGCTTGGCTGTCAGCACCGCTTTTCCCTGAAAGTACGATGCGGCCCGTGGCGTCGATCAGGTAGATGTCGCGTTCATAACGTTGCTGGTAATCGGCAATCATGCGTGCTACCGAATCAACCGCCAGGCCGACACCGGTTGCGCCGATGAAGCGCTGCTCGTAGTCGAAGACCCGGTAGTTGATAAAGATGGTCAGTTTGTCGCGGTTGGCTAGATCCGGGTCAACGTTGATTTCGTATGGCTCGCTCATGCCGCGCACGCGGAAGTACCAGGCATCGCGCGCTTCTTCTGCGCTCACCGTTTTCAGTGCGCCGCCGGCCTGATAGTAGGAACGGGTTTTTTCCGAGACGAAAAAACTGGTCACCGCGCCGTAATGCGCCATCACTTCTTTCAGGTAGCGCGTCATCTGCCCGATATCACGCTCACCGCCGACCACCCAGTCACGCAGGAAAGTGTCGCGCGACATCATCGAGGAAATCAGGATCGGACGAACCAGATCCTTCTGGATTTCGGAATAGACGTTATCGGAGGTCAGTGGCAGTTCGGTGGCGACGATCGATTCGCGGATCGAATCACGCGAAATGAAATAGCTGACCAGTGTCGTGGCCAGAAATCCGGCACTGAGCAGCAGCCAGAGGGCGGTGATCAGCCTGGCCTTGTCGCTGAGTAATCGGGAGTTTTTCATGGGGTATGCTGCATTGTCGGGGGTG
>JBIKLY010000033.1:0-31485 GCA_044359525.1 Rhodocyclaceae bacterium
GCACAGTGCGTGGCCATCGAGCAGTTCGCGCGCCAGACGCAGCGTGCGCACGGCATCATCGGCCGAATAGCAACCGGCGGTATTGGGCAGGATGGTGAATTGCGCAGGCGGTAGCGCGTCGAGCAGGTTAGGCTCGCCGGCATTCTGACCGATGTTCATGCGGCGAATCGCCACTGTCACGATTTCGGCGCCCGAAGCGTCGATCGCCGCGCGCGTTTCAGCGAAATCCTTGTACTTGCCAGTGCCGACCAGGAGTCGCGAGCGATAGGTCTTGCCGGCAATAGTCAGGCTATGTGTATTTGTGTTCATGGGGCTTTCTTTGCAATCGGACGCAGGCTCAGCCGCCACCAACGGCGACGACAATCTCGATACGGTCGCCATCGGCCAGCATCGCCTCGGCATGGCGACCGCGCGGCACGATCTCGCCGTTACGTTCGACGGCGATACGCTTGCCTGTATGCCCGAGCGTTTCAACCAGTGCGGTAACGGTCAGCGGCGCAGAAAATTGGCGGATCTCGCCATTGATCATGAGTTCCATAGAGCGGTCGATTTTACCATGCCGGAAGGCCGGCCCCGCGCAGCTATAATCGTGCTTTTCTATTGCCTCGGGAGCACTCATGTCCGGCCTTGAACCAGCGATCTTCGCGCCCGCGGTCGCGATGGCCGACATCAGGATTACCCTGAAGCACAACCGCTGGACGCTGATTCCGTGAGCGGTTTCGAGAATTACGGTGGTGAGCTCAGCGAACTCGATCGCGAGATAACCCACTACGCAGCCCTATGCGGCGTCGACCTGGCCGACCATGCCGCCATTCATGCGTGCATCAACGCCTCGCACCAGGACTGGCCGGCGGACAAGGCGCGGGAAACGCTGCGTGGATTGCTTGTCCTGCGCATCAAGGTGGAAACCGAAATGATCGAGCAGGGAATGACGCCGGGGGAACTGAAAGGCTGGTAGAGCTCAGCGCTTTTGTACAAAAGCCGAAGGCCGGAAATTCCGGCCTTTGCTTTTTAAAATTCTTGGAGCGGGCGATGGGAATCGAACCCACGGCTCTAGCTTGGGAAGCTAGGGTATTACCATTATACGACGCCCGCAAAGGTGTCTTAGGCTGCCATTCTAAGCGCTACGCAGCGCCGGTTCAATCCTCGTCGTAACTGTTCAGCAGTTCGCGGTAGCGGCCGCCGTGAAAAATCAGCGGTGAAGTGGCCTCGCCCGGCGAAAAACGCTCAACTCGGCCGACGAAGATCAAATGGTCGCCGCCCGCATGCTGCAATTCGTTGGCGCACTCGAACCAGGCGCAACATCCTTCGATCAACGGCACGCCATGCGTGCCCGGGCGCACCGGCACGCCGGCAAAACGGTCGCCGCTGCGTGCCGCAAAATGATTCGAAATTTCCTGCTGATCGGCGGACAGCACGTTGACTGCATAGTGGCTGGCGCAGCGAAATGCTTCGAGGCTCGGTGATTCAACAGACAGACTCCACAGGATCAGGGGCGGATCGAGCGATACCGAATTGAACGAGCTAATGGTCAAGCCGATTGGCTCGCCGCCTGGTGCCAGCGCCGTAAGCACGGTGACGCCGGTAGCGAAGCGGCCGAGCGTGTCGCGAAACGCCCGACAGTCGAAATTTTTCGCCGCCAGGGCACGCCCGGTATCGCAGGTTTCACAGGGCAGGTCAGCAACGGCAGTCGGCGATTCAGGGCAGCTTGAGGAGGAAGTCGGCAGGGTCATCTGGAGTCTGGGGAGGGGAAAATACGCGTCAGGGGGCATGCTAAGATTCGCGCTCTGCAGAGAAGCTGAGGAGTTCCACGATGCCAGAATCAATCATCGGCCCACGTCAAAACCCCATCGAGAAACTTGGCACACCCTTAAGCCCGACGGCAACGCGCGTCATGCTGCTTGGCGCCGGCGAACTGGGTAAAGAGGTGATTATCGCCTTGCAGCGCCTTGGTGTCGAGACGATTGCCGTTGATCGTTACGCCGACGCGCCCGGCATGCAGGTCGCGCACCGTTCGCACGTCGTGACGATGACCGATGGCCCGGCGCTGCGCGCCATCATTGAGCGCGAGCGCCCGCATCTGGTGGTGCCGGAAATCGAGGCGATCGCCACCGACATGCTGCTCGACATCGAACGCGAAGGGATCGCCGAAGTGATCCCGACCGCACGCGCCGCGCGCCTGACGATGAATCGCGAGGGCATCCGTCGCCTGGCGGCCGAAGAACTCGGCCTGCCGACTTCGCCTTATGCCTTCGCCGATACGCAGGCCGGGCTGCAGGCAGCGATCGATGATGGCAAAGGCGGCGGCATCGGCTACCCGTGTCTGGTCAAACCGACGATGTCGTCGTCCGGCAAAGGGCAATCGCTGCTGCGCGGCCAGCAGGATGTGGCAGCAGCGTGGGACTACGCCATGCAGGGTGGCCGCGTTGCGCAAAGCCGCGTCATTGTCGAGGGCTTCATCGACTTCGACTATGAAATCACGCTGCTGACGGTGCGTGCCGTCGGCACCGGCGGCTCGGTTGAAACGAGCTTCTGCGAGCCGATCGGCCACCTGCAGGTCGCTGGCGACTACGTTGAATCGTGGCAGCCGCAGGCAATGAGCGCAGCAGCCCATCACCGTTCGCAGGAGATTGCCAAAGCCGTCACCGACAGCCTCGGCGGACGCGGCATCTTCGGCGTCGAGCTGTTCATCAAGGGCGATCAGGTGTGGTTCTCCGAAGTCAGCCCGCGCCCGCATGACACCGGCCTGGTGACGCTGGCCACCCAGCGTTTCTCGGAATTCGAACTGCACGCGCGCGCCATCCTTGGCCTGCCGGTCGACGTCTCGCTACGTAGACCGGGCGCTTCGGCGGTGATCTACGGTGGCATGGAAGCACGCGGGATTGCCTTCGAAGGTGTGGCCGATGCGCTCGCCGTGCCGCAAACCGACCTGCGCCTGTTCGGCAAGCCCGAGAGCTTCAGCAAACGGCGCATGGGTGTTGCCGTCGCCAACGGCGCCGATACCGACGAAGCGCGTCGCCGCGCCAAACTCGCCGCCAGCAAGGTCAAGCCGGTCAGCGCATGAGTGGCGCCAGCGCTGGCGAGCCGAGCTTCTCCAGCCGCCTGATAGCCTGGCAGGCGCAGCAGGGCCGCCACGACTTGCCGTGGCAGCCGCAGCCCGGCAAGCCGCGCGACGCCTACTGCATCTGGCTGTCCGAGATCATGCTGCAGCAGACGCAGGTGAGCACGGTGATCCCGTATTACGCGCGCTTTCTCGAACGCTTTCCGGATATCGAAGCGCTCGCCGCCGCACCGCTCGAAAGCGTGCTCGAATTGTGGGCCGGCCTCGGCTACTACGCGCGGGCGCGCAACCTGCATCGCTGTGCGCAAATCGTCGTTTGCGAGCATGGCGGCCATTTCCCGCAACTCGCGGAGCAAATCGCCAAACTACCGGGCATTGGCCGGTCGACCGCAGCAGCGATCAGCGCTTTTGCTTTCGGCCAGCGTGCCGCCATCCTCGACGGCAACGTCAAACGCGTGCTGGCGCGCTCCTTTGGCATCGAAGGTTTTCCCGGCACAGCAAAAACCGAAAAGGAACTATGGGCGCTTGCCGAATCACTGCTCCCGGCAAAGCAGATTGAAGCCTACACACAAGGCCTGATGGACCTCGGCGCAACGCTATGCACGCGCGGCAAGCCGTTCTGCAACGCCTGCCCGATGCACGGCATCTGCCTTGCGCGACAGAGCGGCCGCCAGGCCGAACTACCGGCCGCCAAGCCGAAGAAATCAGTACCCGAACGCCAGACCCGCATGCTGCTGCTCACCGACGGCCGACGCGTACTGCTCGAACGCCGCCCGCCGAGCGGCATCTGGGGTGGCATGCTGGCACTGCCGGAAATTGAACCAGGGGCTGCCGAAAGCTTTGCCCGCCGGCATGGTTGCCGCGTGCTCGACACGCAGGCAATGGCGCCGCTCAAACACGGTTTCACACACTTCCGGCTGACCATCGAAACGCTGTGCTGCATGGTCGAAGCGACAACCCGACTGGCGGCTGAACCGGGCTGGGAATGGCTTGATCTTCAGGCGCTGGAAACGGCAGCGCTGCCGACACCGGTCAGGAAACTGCTGCGTCTGGCTGCGGGCTCTGCCGTAAAAACTGCGTAAACTCCGCAACCGGCAGCGGCCGGCTGAACAGGAAACCCTGATAGGCGTGGCAGCCATGGCTTTCCAGAAACGCCTTCTGCGCCTCGCTTTCAACGCCTTCGGCAATCACGTTGAGGCCAAGGCTGCGGCCCATCGTGACAATGGTTTGCGCAATGATGGCATCGCTTTGATTGCCGGGAAGCTGGGTGACGAAGGAGCGGTCAATCTTCAGCTGATCGAGCGGCAGGCGCGTCAGATAGGAGAGCGAGGAATAACCGGTGCCGAAATCGTCCATCGAGAATTTCACGCCGAGCAACTTGATGGCGTTCATTTTTTCGATCGTATCGGCGACGTTGTCGAGCACCAGACTTTCGGTCAGCTCCAGTTTCAGAAGTGCAGGATCGATGCCGCTGCGTAGCAAAAGCGCCTGCACCTGTTCAACAAAATCGGCCTGACGAAACTGGCGCGGACTGACATTGACCGCCAGCTGCAAGCTACGGGTTTGCAAATCAGCCGACCACGCCTTGAGCTGGGCACAGGCGGTTTCCAGCACCCATTGCCCGATCGGCAGGATCAATCCCGTATCCTCGGCCATCGGAATGAACTTGAGCGGCGAGACCAGCCCATACACCGGGTGCTGCCAGCGTAGCAGGGCCTCGGCACCAAGCACCAGGCGCTCGCCGCTGACCTGCGGCTGGTAGTGCAGAATAAACTCCTGCCGCCGCAAGGCCAGATGCAGGTCGTTCTCCAGCTCGCGCCGGTCTCTGGCCGCCGCATTAAGGCTCGCCGTAAAGAACTGGACATTGTTCCGCCCGGCCGCTTTGGCGTGGTACATCGCCACATCGGCGTTCTGCATCAACATCGCCACACTGTCGCCATCACCGGGAAATACAGCGATACCGATGCTGGTCGTCGAATACAGCTGATGCCCTTCGATCCGGTAAGGCTGCGCCAGCGCATCAAGAATCTTGTCAGCCACCCGCGCCACGGCAGCGCCGCCAATCCCGGTCAGCAGCACGACGAACTCGTCGCCGCCGAGACGCGCCACCACGTCGCTCTCACGCACGCTGGCGGCCAGCCGGTGCGCCACTTCGAGCAATAAAACATCGCCGACATGGTGACCAAGGGTGTCGTTGATATTCTTGAAGCGGTCCAGATCGAGGAACATCACGGCAACCGGCTCACCGCCTTCGCGGCGCGCCGAGGCGAGCGCCTGCTCCAGCCGGCCCTGCAGGTTGGCGCGATTGGGCAGATCGGTCAGCACATCGAAATGTGCCAGATGGTTGATTTCCTCTTCCGCCGCCTTGCGTTCGGAAATGTCGGTAAAGCTGCCGAGGAAATAGTCGATCTCGCCCGCTTCGCCACGGATGGTCGAAATCGACAGCCATTTCGGATAACAGCTGCCATCTTTGCGGCGGTCCCATATCTCACCCTGCCAGTAGCCGGTATCGCTGATTGACTGCCACATCAACTGGAATTCCCCGGGCGTCGTGCGCCCCGAAGCCAGAAGGCGTGGATTCTGTCCACGCACTTCATCGGCGCTGAAACCGGTGAGCCGCAAGAAGGATTGATTCACTTCGAGAATGCAGTTATCGCGGCCGGTAATCATGATCGCTTCGGCGCTGTGCTCGAAAACACCGGCCAGCAGCCGCAGGCGTGTCTCGCGCAACTGGCGCTCGGTAATATCACGCCACATCGTATGCAGGATCATCTCGCCACGCAGGGTGATCGGAGTGAGCGTCACTTCAACCGGCACCGCCGAGCCATCGGCCCGGATATGCAGCCACTCGAAACGGTGATAGCCCATCTGCTGGGCGATGGCGATCATCTCATTGGCTTTCTCGCCGGAATCGCGCCCATCGGGCTGACAGGGCGGCGATATTTCGCCGGGGCTCCGGTTGAGAAACACTTCCTTGCTGGGATAACCGAGGAACTTCAGGGTGGCGGCGTTGCAATCGACAAAACGCCCGTCGCGGATCAGCAGCAAGGGATCTTTCACATCCTCGAACAAGCGCCGGAAAGCCTCCTCGCTCTCGCGCAACAGCGTGTCGGCCTGCACGCGTTCGGAGATGTCGGCGTAGATCCAGATACTGCCTTCGTGCGGCCGGCCCGGATCGATGGCGCGCCCGGTCAGGGCGCCCCAGAAAACGCTGCCATCCTTGCGTTTGAGCATCAGCTCGGTGGAAAAATTGCGGTTCTCGCCAACCGTCGCGTAGGCATCAATACCGATCCGCTCGAAAGTCTCGCGTTCAGCGTAAAAAATCTCGGACGATTCACCGATCAGTTCGCCGGGCAGGTAGCCGAAGAGCTCTTCGAAACGGCGATTGCACGACACAACACGCCGCTGATCAAGGTGCACGATGCCGACCAGCGCATTGCTGAAAATCGTTTCCATTTCAGCGAGCAGCAAGCGCGTGTGCGCTTCACCCCGTTCGCGCTCGCTGAGGTCGGCCAGCACGTTGGCCAGCGCCAGCGGCGCACCGGCCGCGTCACGAATCACAAACAAACTCTGCAGCGTCGGCACCAGCCGGCCGTCGGTATTACGGACCTTCATTTCACCCATCCAGCGGCCGGCCTGCAGGAGGTAGGGAACCAGCTCATCGCGAAGCCGGTGGCGATCATCGTCGCTGTAAAACTGCTTGAATGAGTAGTCGGTGCATTGCGCGTCGAGTGGGATACCGAGCAACTGGCGCAGGGCCGGATTGGCATAACTGAGGATGCCATCCATCCGCGCCATGGCAATGCCCTGACCGGAATTCTCAGCCAGCCGTTCAAATACTTCGAGCCGTTCGCTGTTCACACGCAGGCGGCCCTCACCCGCAGCGAGATCGGCCAACACCCGTGATTCGCGTACTTCGCTGCGCCACAGCCGGTAGAGCAAACCGGCCAGCAATACGATCAGGAGCAGGCCGGAAACACCAACGACCAGGGCACGCGTTCGCCATCCTGCCAATACTCCGTCATGCCCCAGCGCGGCCAGCACATAAAAGGGGTAGCGCTCCAGCTTGCGCATGCTGAAGATCCGCAGCACACCGTCAAGCACGCCGGCGAACTCGGCTGTCATCTCGGTTTGCCCGGCACCGATCGCGACACGTGTCAGGCTGTCCGGCGGTAACGGTTTGTTGATCTCGCTATCGAGCTGTGGCCAGCGTATAACCAGCGTGAAATCATCGCTGCGACGAACGGCGAGCAGGCCCTGGTCACCGACATCGAGTGACTGGAACAGCGTCTGAAAATACCCCACGTCGATCAATGCCGTAACGACACCGAGAAAAACACCCTGACTACTGTGCAAGGCTCTCGAAACAACGATACTCGGTCGCTCCGTCGTACGCGAGACAACAACCTCGGAGAAAAACAAGGCATCCTGCGGCTTGTCGCGTACCCGTAAAAAATAACTGCGATCAGCAACATTCACGCGCTTGGTTTTTTCATGCGCGGAGGTATAGAGCAGATCGCCTTCGGCATCAAAGACCCGCAGCCCGGCCAGCTCCTGAAAATTGAGCAGCCGCGAATCCAGTTCGGCATTCAGCGCGCCGGAAAAACTGGCAACCGCAGGTTTGCTCAAGGCGGCTTCGGGCGTATTTCGCGCCAGCACCTGCAAAACGGTGTCGGTTCGATGCAGTGTCGCATCAAGACGCGCCTCAAAAATCGCTGCGTAATTGCGGGTGGTGGTTTTTGCGGTATCGATTTGTTCGTGATAGCTCAGCCAGAGCTGGTAACCGAGCAACTGCGCCACGACAAAGACGACCGCACCGAGCAGGACAAGCAAATGCCTGCGTTGGCGGCGACCATCCAGAAGAGGGGGCGCAATACTCATCGCTGCATTGTGCGAAACCTGGCTGCGGAAAGCAATGGCGAAAGCATTAGCTGTTGTTGCGGCCGGGGCTGCCGGGGCTGTCAATTCGGCCAATCGCCCAGCGCCCGAAACCAACACCAATCGCCAGCGTGACGAAGCCCGCCGCCCAGCCGGCGTGAGTGCTCCGGCCGAAGGCATCGAGCGCCATGCCAAACGCCACCGGCCCGACAAATCCCCCGGCAAAACCGATCGTTGAATATAGCGCCAAAGCGGTGCCGCGCTTTTCCGCCGGCGTTTCGGTAAGCAGGCCGGCGGTCAGTGCTGCCGAATCAAGATTCATGCTCGCGGCGTACAGGAGAAGCAGCGGCACCAGCAGCCATGCTGGCTGCGCGCCTGCAAAAGCGACCAGCAGCGCCAGCCCGCCCGACAGCGGCATCACGCGATTCAGCCAGCGACTGCGCCCCCAGCGCTGCGCACCCTCATTGCCGAGAATGCTGGCCGGTACGGCAAGAAAGGTGGCGAGGGCGGCGATCAGGCCGGGCATTGCCGTCCACGCATCCGGTGCATTGCCATGCGTCCAGGCAATGTAGGCAACCAGCCAGCTACGGAAACCGAAAAGCTCCCAGTTGTGTCCAAAGTAGGCGCCGCAGAAGGCAAGAGTGCGCCGGTCGCCAAGCACACTGCGCCAGCGACCGCGCGCGACGGGAGTTGGCGGCGGAAGCTGGCCGGCGGCGACAGCACAAAAGACAAGCAGAACCGCCAGCGCAACGCAACATGCCGCAATACCGAACAGCACCGGCCAGGCATAGGCTGACTGGGACAGCTCAAGCCAGAGATAGGAAAGCCCCGCCCCAACGCCAAAGGAGGCCGTATAGAAAGCCGTACCGCGCGACTGGACAGCAACCGGTAGACGGTCGGTCAGGGCTTTCAGGCCGGGCATGTAGGTACCGGCCAGCCCGAGCCCGGCCAGCCACCACCAGAACAGTGCGGCTTCAAAGCTGCGGGCGAACAGGGCAAAGCCGGCCAGCGCAAAACCGCTCAGTGCGGCGCTGGCCAGATAGACGCGCCGCGCATCGAGACGATCGGTGAGACTGACCAGCACCGGCACGGCGACGATGTAACCGAGGAAAAAAATGCCGCCCAGCCAGCCGCCCGCCGTCGCCGACAGTCCCCAATCAAGCGATAATTTCGCCAGCAACGAGGGCACCAGCGCAAAACCGGCCATCGACAGGATTTCGGCCGCACAGAAGACGGCGACCAGCGCCAGCGGAGAACGTACCGGGACCATCGCACCGGCTCGCAAGCTAGCAGTCTACGAAAAAATGCAAACCACCAAGACACCAAGTACACAAAGTTTCACCAAGGAAAACAGGATGTTTACTTGGTGCTTCTTGGTGTACTTGGTGTCTTGGTGGTGAGGCCTTTTCGTTGCCTTTTGACATGAGCCGCTACTAAACGACCAGCTTGCGCTGGGCGAGGTAGGTGTGCAGGATTTCGAGGCGCGACAGCGGGTCCTGCAGTTCCAGCAACTTCTGCTTGGCGAGCGGTTGCACCGGCACGATTTCGGTCAGCCGGTAGCCAACCCAGGCGGCGTCGTCAAAAGCATGCGGTACGGGCATTTTTTCGGTGCCGAGGTCGCCGGCAATTTTTTGTAGCAGCGGCAACAAGCCCTGTTGCGCCGCTGGCACTTCCTGCCGTACCGGCTCATCGAGCAACTCGACCTGCGCGCGCAACAGGCCGTCGGGCTGAGTGACTTGCGAAACAATCCGGAAACGCCTACCGCCACGGGTCTCCAGCATCAGAATGCCAAGCTGCGGCATGTCGCCACTGATCACGTGCGCCAGCGTGCCGATCCGGTGCGGTACCGCAGCTTGACCGACCTCCTTGCCGCTGGCGATGAGGCAGACGCCAAAGGGGGTGCCAGCCTTCATGCAGGCGGCCGCCATATCGAGGTAGCGCTGTTCAAAAACCTTGAGCGAAAGAACGCCGCCGGGAAACAACACAGCACTCAAGGGAAAAAGCGGAATATCCAGCCGCTGTGGGCCGGCGGGCAGCGCCGGCTGGGGCTTCCCAAGAAAATTCAGCCAGCTCAAACTGCGCCCTCCCCCGCGCCCCAGCGCGGCATCAGCGTATGCGGCACGGCCAGCTGGTCGAGAATCCGGGCGACGACGAAATCGACCATGTCTTCAACGCTTTTCGGATGCTGGTAAAAGCCGGGATTGGGCGGCAGGATCACCGCGCCGGCTCGTGAAAGACGCAACATGTTTTCCAGATGGATCGCCGAGAAAGGCGTTTCACGCGGCACCAGCACGAGCTTGCGCCCCTCCTTGAGCACCACGTCGGCAGCGCGTTCGATCAAGTTGCTCGCGAGGCCCTGCGCAATCGACGCCAGCGTGCCCATGGTGCATGGGCAGACAACCATCGCATCCGGCGGATTCGAGCCGCTGGCGAGCGGCGCGAACCACTCTTCGCGACCATATACCTCAAGCTCGCCAGGCAGCGCCGCATAGCATTCGCGGAAGTACGCCTGCGCCTCTTTGGCGCGCGCCGGCAGTTCCAGCCCCATTTCCTGTTTGGCCACCACCTGCGCCACTTGCGAGTAAAGCAACTGCACGCGACAACCGGCTTCGAGCAGACACTCCAACAGGCGGATGCCGTAGGGCATGCCGGAAGCACCGGTAAATGCAAGACAGATTGTTTTAGACATTTTGCACCCCGGATTCGGTGGCGGGTGGGCGCAGCGGCAGCTCTTCCAGCAGGCGCGCGGCAATCAGTCCGTTGATGATACCGAAGGCGAGTGCCGCTGCGGAAAAAAGCGGCACCAGATAAAATAGGCCGTTATGCGGAATCAACCACAGACGAGCCAGTAACAATTGCCCGCCGATGTGCGCGAAGGCGGCGAGGATGCTCCAGCTGACCGGCCCGAACCAGCGCCGCGGTAGGCGAATAGCAAAAGCCAGCACCGCCAGGCTGAGCACGGCCCCGGTCAGACTCATGAAAAAACCCGGCGAGAGAAACTGCCCGAGCAGCAGGCCGCCGGCAAACACCCGCAAGCCGCTGACCCACGCCGCCGCACCCCAGCCGTAGCGCGCCAGGACGATCAGCGTCACGATATTGGCCAGTCCCGGCTTGACGCCGGGCAGCGGCAAGGGAATCGCCGCGTCGATCAGCGCCAGCCCGATTGCCGCCGCCGCCAGCTGCGCAATGCGGTGGTCTTCGGGCGTGGTGCTGAGTTTGATCAGCGAGCGCGTCACCAGGTGCACTCCATTCAGCGTCCTTCGGACAACGCGGCAAGTCGCGCCTGCAGATCGGCCGGCGCACTGAAGATATGCGCCTTGCCGACCAGTGCCCGTTGCAGCAGGCCGAGTCCGGTGAGTTGCAGCAGGTCGGCACGCGCCGTTTGGTAGACGACGCCATGCGTGCGCTGGTGGCTATCGACCCGGTAGGCATCGCCGGGGTGCTTGAGGGCATGGGTCAGCAGCGTGATTTGCCGATGGTTGAGGCGATTGTGCAGATCGACCGCGCGCGCCAGCAGATTTTCGGTTTGCCGTTGTTCGTTCGCCGTCCGCTCAAGATAGGCGAGCAACGCACCAATTGCGTTGCGGATCGTCGCCAGCTGGTGAATGACGAAATAGGTGGCGTCGTTGCCGTCGGTTTCCGTATGCAGATAGGCTTTGACGTAACGCGCCGGCGCCTGCCGCAGAAACCCGGAAATCGAAATGAATTCGGTCAGCCAGTAGCCACTGCGCGCCATCGACCAGTAGAACAGCGCACGCGCGGTTCGGCCGTTGCCGTCGGCAAAGGGGTGGTCATAGCCGATCATGAAGTGGAGCAGGATGGCACGCAGCACGGGATGAACGAAAGGTGCCGCATTTTCGTCCATGTTGGCAAACGCACACAGACGTTCAAGCCGCTCGGGCAACTCGCGCCAGGCTGGCGGCTGGTGCAACAGGGTATTGTCCTGGCGATCGCGCACGCTGACTTCATCGTCGCTACGCAAGCGGCCGGCGTCATCCGGATTGTCCAGCGTGCCCTCGGTCACCGCCCGGTGCAGATCGAGGATGCGCTGCGGCGTAATCGGCTCGCCGCGCATCTCGCGGATGATCTCCATGGCCCGGAAGTTGTTGAAAATCATCCGTTCGCTGGCATCGCGCGGGCGCCTTCCCTCGCGCAACATCTGCTCGGCAACGCGGCGTGTGGTCGAGGCCCCCTCCAGCTGGCTGGAAGTGATCGCCTCCTCAATCAGCGAACGCATCAGATAACGGTCGCGATGCTCCGTCGTCAGCGCTTCACCGAGCACGATATGGCCGGTGGCATCGCGGTCGATATGGTGCAGGTCGATCTGCGCCGGCTCCGGCACGGCAATGACAAACGCCTCGCCCGCCTTGTCGAGTAATGGTAATTCCTTGTATTGCCCTTGCCGCGCCAGCTTCAGGCGCAACCACCATTGATCAAGTGTCAGACCTTGCGGTGGCCGGCGGTGGCGGATTTCGTCCCAGTGCAGATAGCGGCCGCCGACCAGCGGCGAGACCGGGTCGCCGTGGCAAAAAATAGCCGGGATCTGCTCGGGCGCGAGCGCGCTCAGGAGATCCTGCAAAACGGGGGGCGACAGGGGAATATGCATTTTCTACTAAATTTGCTGATTGTTAGTACGTTACACAGTTTGCTGAAAGAGAAAAGCTTTGTCCACTAAAAGTAAAAAAATTAGTATACATTTAGTAGACAAACCTCAACCGGACGAGCCGGAAAAACAAAGGGCTTTACCGCAAGGCGCAGAGACGCAGAGACGCAGAGAAAAACAGGGTTTCTCTGCGTTACCTCCGCGCCTCTGCGCCTCCGCGGTAGGTTTCAAGGTTTCGCCCTGACACTTCAATAACTGAGCGAGTCATACGTTTCCTTGCCGCCCTGCACCTGCACGCTGACCTGATTCGGCGCGCAGATGGCGATTTCACCGGGTCTCGCCAGCCAGCCCTGACGCACACAATATTGGCGCGGCCCGGGGTCGGAGACAACGCGCACGCGGCGCTTGTCGACGGTAACGATGGTAATGCCAAGCGGGCCGGGCACTTCAAGCGAACGATTGCGCGCCAGATCGAGCTCGGCGAAAACTTCGCCGCCACGTTTCACTACCGCCTTTTCGGCAATGCCGGCTTGCCAGGCGAGGGGAAAGGAAATTGTGCAAAAGGCCAGAGCGAGCGCGGCGACGAGCCAGTCGCCCGGTTTGAACAACGCAATCCAGGGCATTACGGAGTGCCGGGCAACTCAACCGGCAGCGGCGGCAGCTCACGATGACGGACCAACACACGCGCCTGGCCGTGGAAATGGCGCCCCAGCCATTCCGCCAGATACACCGAGCGGTGCTGGCCACCGGTGCAGCCAATCGCCACCGTCAGGTAATTGCGATTGTCGCGGATGTAGGAAGGCAGCCAGGTCGCGACGAAACGCGCGATGTCGTCGCGCATTTGCAGCACCTCGGGCTCGGCTTCGAGAAACGCCACCACCCGCGCATCGCGGCCGGTTTGTGGACGCAACTCAGGCTCGTAGTGCGGGTTGGGCAGACAGCGCACATCAAAAACCAGATCGGCGTCGAGCGGGATGCCGTGCTTGAAGCCGAAGGACTCGAAGAGCAGCGTCAACCCCTGCCCCGGCTCGGCAGCGATGAACTGGCGCACCCACTCGCGCAGGGCGTTGGGCTTCACGTCACTGGTGTCGATGTGATGGCCGATACTGGCCAGATGGTCGAGCCGGAGGCGCTCTTCGGCGATCGCCTCCATCAGGGTGCGTTGCTCGTTGGCCAGCGGATGCCGGCGGCGTGTTTCGGAATAACGCTTGAGCAGGGTCTGATTCTTGGCATCGAGGAACAGAAACTGCAGCTCAAGGTCGCTGGCGCGCAGCGCATCGAGTTGCTGCGGCAGTATGGCAAGGCTCTCGCCGCTGCGGATATCGACGGCCACGGCAACCTTGTCGTAGCCTTGCTGATCGAGCTGCCCGACGAGTTGCTGCAACAATTGCGAAGGCAGGTTGTCAATGCAGTAATAGCCCGCATCCTCAAGCACATTGAGGGCGATTGACTTGCCGGAACCGGAGAGGCCGCTGATGAGAACAAGGCGCATGCATCGCAGCATAGCGGATCGGAGCCGTGTTTTACAATTCCGCGATCAAGCCGCGCTGGCGTAAAGTAGCCAATTAGCTGACAACATCTGCCTCGGAAACACTCACCATGACTACACTCAACATCCCGTTCATCGCCGATCTGGTGGCCATCCGCCGCGACATTCACGCCCACCCCGAACTGGCCTTCGACGAAACCCGCACCGCCGATATCGTCGCTCGCGAACTCACTGCCTATGGGCTGGAAGTGCATCGCGGACTAGCGGAAACCGGCGTCGTCGGCGTCCTGCGCAAGGGTAAGGGTAGCGCATCGATTGGCCTGCGCGCCGACATGGACGCGCTGCCGCTGCTGGAAAAAAACGAATTCCCGCACCGTTCAAAAACAGAAGGGCAGATGCACGCCTGCGGTCATGACGGGCACACGACAGCACTGCTCGGCGCAGCGCGCTACCTGGCCGAGAACAAGGACAAACTGGCCTTTGACGGCACCGTCTATTTCATCTTCCAGCCGGCTGAAGAGTCTGAAGGCGGCGCCGCCGTGATGATCGAGGATGGCCTGTTCAGAAAATTCCCGATGGATGCGGTGTTCGGCCTGCATAACTGGCCCGGCATCCCGGTCGGCGAAATGGCCGTCGTGCCCGGCCCGGTGATGGCCGGCACCTGCGCCTTCGAGATCGCCGTGCACGGCCACGGCTGCCACGCCGCGATGCCGCATCAGGGCGTCGATACGCTGGTCGCCGCCAGCCAGCTGGTGCTCGCGTTGCAGACCGTGGTGGCACGCAACCTGCATCCCTGCGAAGCCGCAGTCGTCAGCGTCACGCAGATGCATGGCGGCGAGGCGTGGAACATCATCCCCGACGACGCCGTATTGCGCGGCACGATCCGCACCTTCAAGCCGGAAGTGCAGGAACTGATCGAACGCGCCGTCGAACGCCTGTGCAGCGGCATCGCCAGCGCCTTCGGCGCGCAAATCACGGTGAATTTCGACCACCGCTACCCGCCAACGGTGAACAGCGCGGCAGAAACCGAACTGTGCCGCCGCGTCGCCGACCAACTGTTTGGCGCGGCGAAGGTGCACCGCGACGAACTGCCGTCAATGGGCGCCGAAGATTTTGCCTACATGCTGCGCGAGAAACCCGGCTGCTATGTGTGGCTGGGCAACGGGCCAGGCACCGGCGGCTGCACGCTGCACAACCCGCACTACGATTTCAACGATGACATTTTGCCGCTTGGCGTCAGCTACTGGGTCAAGCTGGTCGAAACGGCGCTGCCGACGCAGTGAGCATTTACGCACCGTTTTATTGCCATTAAAACATGTTGATTGTTTTTATTTAAACATGTAGATTATTGATAATAAAACATGGTGATTAAATGGCCCGCCCCCGTCTAAGCGCGCGACAAAAATTAGCCCGTGCCCTTATGGAGTTGCATGGCGTCCTCGGCTCAGAGCGCGGCGTCGTTCGCGGACCGCAGATCGGCAACGCCAATCGCCTGCTGCTGCTTGAAGCCGGCTATCTACGAGAAATTTTGCGGGGATGGTACTTCGTCTCCGACCCCACTGCCGAGCCGGGCGACAGTACGCCATTTTTCGCCAACTTCTGGGAGTATCTAACGCGCTATCTGAGTGAGCGTTTCGACGCGGGCTACTGCCTGACGGCGGAGCACTCGCTGCTCCGCCACGCGCAGCATACGGTGATTCCGAAGACCGTCAACGTCATGCTCGCCGTGAATCAGAGCCAGGTTCAGGATCTGGCTTTTGGCCATACCATCGCACTTTTCCCGGGGCGCTCGACCTTCCCGACGCCGGAGCAAACGGTGTTGATCCATGGCTTGCGCTGCATGGCTGCGCCCTATTGCCTGGTCAACTTGCCGCCCCGACATTTTGCTGTGTACGGTCGCGAAGTCCAGATCGTCATGACGCAGCTGCAGGATCCCGCCGCGCTGGCCGCCTTGGTGGATGTCAATCGTGCCGGGCTGCAGCGCGTGCTGTCGGCTTACCGCCAGGTCGGCAGAGGCGACTTTGCCGACGCTGTCCTCGCTCAGCTCGCAGGCTTGGGCATCCAGCTCAAGACGGATGAGCGCCCCTTCGACGACGCGCCGGTCTTTGCGCTCGGCACGCCGGGCAAGTCACCCTTGTATGCCCGCGTGCGTGCGCTGTGGGGCCAGCACCGCGATGCTGTCGCAGCGAGCCGGCCCGTGGGGTGCGCGCTCAGTGTGACGCCTGCGGAGTACCTGGCGAGGATCCAGGCGATTCGCGTGGAAGATGCCTATCACTCGCTTTCAATCGAGCGCTACCGCGTTACGCCCGAGCTGATTCGTCGGGTCGCCGACGAAGGGTGGGCCCCACTGACCGATGCTGCCGATCAGCAGCAGGCCGCAGCGATGGCGGCACGTGGATACCTCGACGCTTTTGAGGGGGTGCGTGACGCGGCGGCGCAGGTCTATGAACTTCGGGAAAGCAAGCCGGCACTAGCGGGCCTACTGTTCGCAGAAAAACACCAGTCCTGGTACCAAAAACTCTTCGGCCCCTCGGTGGCGGCCGGCATCTTGCAGGTGGCCGACCTGGTGGGCTACCGCCGAGCCTCGGTCTTCCTGCGTGGCTCCCTGCACTCACCGCCGCACAAGGATGATGTGCGCGACGGCATGGAAGCGCTGCGCGAGTGCATCCTGGCCGAGACGGACCCCTTTGTGCGCGCCGTGATCGGACACTGGCTCTTTGGCTTCATACACCCCTACCAGGACGGCAATGGCCGCACCGCGCGCTTTTCGATGAATGTCTTGCTGGCCGCGGGTGGCTACCCGTGGACCATCATCCGCGTCGAGGACCGCGCCGCCTACATGCAGGCACTGGAGACCGCCAGCGTCAATGAAGACCTGCGGCCCTTCGCGGAATTCATTGCCCGCAGCATCGTGCATGCCGCTGCCGTCTAAGCGCCAGCCCCCACCTTTTTCGCTGCGCCATTCATCGCGCCCCTCGGCGTCATGACCATGCCCTTCTTTTCGTAGAGCAGAATCGGCGCGCAGCGCTTCGGGTCGTGGTAGATGCCGACGCAGTCGAGGCACTGGAAGCAGGCGTCGTAGCGGATTTCACCGGTCGGTTCGATGGCGTCGTAGGCGCATTTGGCCTTGCAGCTCTGGCAGGGCTGGCCGCATTCGGCACGGCGCGGCAGCCAATCGAATCCGCGCAGCCGCCCGCCGAGCGACATCGCGCCGCCGAGCGGGCAGATGAAGCGGCAGAAGAACTTGTAATAGAAAGCGCCGGCCAGTAATAGCCCGACGGCGTAGGCGACGAAGGGCCAGCTGCGGTCGAAGCCGACGGTGATCGCCGTCTTGAAGGGCTCGACCTCGTTGAGGCTTGCGCCCTGGTTAGGCACAAAAAAAGCTGCGCCGAGCAAAACGGCGAGCACCACATAGCGCCCCCATTCCATTCGCTTGGCGAGCGCCAGCGGGATGCGCAGTCGGGGCAGATGCAGGCGGCGGGCGGCGAGGCCGACGAACTCCTGCAGCGCGCCGAACGGGCACAGCCAGCCGCAGAAGGTGCCGCGTCCCCAGACGACAAAAGTGATCAGCGTAAAGGCGATGAGCAGCAGCGAAATCGGGTCGTAGAGAAAACTCGACAAGCCCTGCCCGGCCTTCAACGACTTGAGCGCGCCAGTGATCTGGACGATCGACAGCTGGCCTTGCACGTACCAGCCGAGATAAAGCAGGGTGAAGGTCAGGAAGCCGAGACGGAAGACTTTCAGACGGCGGGCGTCCACTGAAATCCAGCGCGGCCGCGCAAGAACGACTGTGAGGGTGAGCAAGGCCAGCGCAATGATGATCAGATCCAGCCAGCGCTGTTTCCAGGCGAGCAGCCACTCGGGGAGCGGTTCCGGCGGATAGAAAAAGAGCGTTGCAGGCGGCATGTAGGAGAGCGTGACCTGCTTGTGGGTCAGCGTGGGCAGAATCATGCCCTTGGCCCGCGTAATGGTCAGCGCCAGGTCAAGCGAGCGGCCGGGATCAAGCCCAGCCTCGGCATAGACACCAAAGAGCCGGGAAGTATTAAGTTCGGGCGTGTCAGCGACGCCTTTGGGATCGAAGCCCTGGTCACGCAGCTCGAGAAAAAGTCCGTCCTGAGTCATCGCCAGGCGGGATGATTGCGTGCCCGGGATGAAACTTTCATCGACCAGTGGATAGCGGCCCGCCGTTCCGATCCACCACAGGTGACGATTTTCAAAATTACGCGCCATCACGGTTTTGTACTGAGCATCGCCGAGGATGGCCCGGCCGATCGCCGGTGCATTGAGGTAGGCGATGTAAAGGTCGACGAAAAGCGCTTCCGGACGGGCTAGCGCATCTTCGTCCACCTGCGCGCCATCGGTGCCGGCAAACAGTTTTTCGACCTCGGCATTCGAAAGACGCAGGCGGCCAACCATTCCGTTCTGCAGCATCGCTGCAAAGCTTACCGGATCATTGATTTCGGGAAGCACCTGGGCCGGCGGGCCGCGCTTGCTGCGCGCAGCAAACCCGAGCTTGGCGCGCGCAACTTCCAGCGCGGCGCCGAGAACACTCTGGTTGACAATACGCACCGACGCTGTGGCCCTGGAAACACCGTCCAGCGCCGTCTGTCCGCTGCGCTGCCCGGCCGGCGCGCTGCGGTTGCGTGCCGCATTAAGGACAATCAGAAATTGTTGTTTGAGATTACGCCCGGCGTACTGGGTAACGAACTCGCGCAAGGGCGCTTCGCCCAAACCGCCGAGGAATACCGGCTCGTGCTGGCGAAGCAATTCGACATTCATGAAATTTCCCTTGCGGTCGATCGAGACCAGGAAATTCATTGGCGTTCCCTCAAACCCTGGAACGGGTGCGAGGTCAATCGACTCGAACACGTAGCCAACCGGCCCGGCTTCCGGCTCCAGTTCGCTGGTCAGTGGCCAGGCCGGAATCTCGGCGAGTTTCTCCTGCACCTGCAGCGGCGGCGGAAAGCGCCGTTCGATGTCGGCCTTGCTCAGCTCACCGGCGTGCACTATCGGCAATGCGGCAAACCAGGCAAGGATGAGCAGCACGAGTGCGCATCGCCAATCAGCAAGTATTGCACCGGCGTCGTGACTATCCTGCGTCATTGCCTGCAGCCTCCCCATGTCTCGTCCTCTTGTCGTTTGCGGGCGGTGCACAACAACACCGCAACATCGCTGCCGGTCTTTACCAAGCGTTGCGATTGTAGGTCCGCGCCGGCCGCCGAGAAAGAGCTGCGCCCAACATCGGGCAAATTGCCCGGTGTTAAGGCCGTTCTTGCCCGCAGCATGACAGACGGCTTCCGCTCTGCCGCCGGGTTCCTTAATATCAGGCCCGGCTTATGCCATATCCATTCAATTTTTCAGGAGACCTCCCATGTCCAGCTTTGTCCGCAAGCTGCCCCGCCTCGCCGTGACCATCCTGTTGGCCGCATCCTTCACTGCCGTCGCCGCCCCCGCCCTCAAGGTCGAGGAAAGTGTGGCCCTCGCCGCCCCGCCGGCAGCCGTCTGGAAAATCATCGGCGACTATGCCGGCCTGCACCAATGGCATCCGGTGGTCGCCTCCACTGAAATCAGCAAGGGCAAGGACAACGTTCGCGGTGCCGTGCGCACGCTCACCACCAAGGACGGCGCGAAGATCGTCGAAGAGCTGCTGGCCTACAACGGCAAAGGCCATTCGATGCGTTACCGCTTCCTGGAGTCGCCAATGCCGGTAACGGACTATGTATCGACGCTCGCCGTCAAGCCGGACGGCAAAGGCAGCCGTATCGTCTGGACGGGCGAATTCAACCGCACCGACAAGATCGACGACGCCAAGGCCAAGGAGATTTTCGTCGGCATCTACCGCGCCGGTTTCGACGGTGTCCGCGCCAAGCTGGGTGAAACGGCGAAGAACTGAGCACAGGAGACATCATGAAATACGTCCACAACATCTTTGCAGCCTCCGGGAGCCGCCATGTCCAATGACCGTCGTCACTTTCTCAAGACGCTTGCCGCCCTGCCGCTGGCGATACAGTTGCCGGCGCTGGCCGACACGGAACTGACCGCCATCCGGCAGCGCGGAAAATTGCGCATCGCCGTCTACAACCGCTTCCCGCCGTATTCCGACGCCGGCCACGGCATCGATGTAGACCTCGGCAAGGCAATTGCCGGGAAGCTCGGCCTGACGCCTGAAATCATCGGCTTCAGGGCTGGCGAGGAGATGGGCGACGATCTGCGCAACATGGTCTGGAAGGGGCATTACCTGCGGGGTGAGCCGGCCGACGTGATGATGCACGTACCGGTCGATCAGGTTCTCGCCCAGGCCAACGACAAGGTGCTGATCTTCGGCCAATACCATCACGAGTCCCTGGCCATGGCACGGGATGCTTCCCGTGTTCCGGCACCCCAGGGATCGGCGGCAATGGCCCTCGAAGTATTCACCCGCGAGAAAATCGGTGTTGAAAAAGACACGCTGGCGGACACCTTTCTTCTTGGCGTAATGCACGGCCGCTTACGGGAAAACGTGGTGCATTTCCGCTCGGTCGGCGAGGCCACAAAGGCGCTTAACGAAGGGGTTCTGGCGGCAGTCCTCGCGCCGCGAGGGGAGCTGGAAGCGGCGTTGCCGGGCGAGACGCGGTTTACCATCGACGACGCCAGGATCGCCGGACTGGCAGTGAGTCGCTGGCCTCTCGGAATGGCGGTCAAGGCCGACGCAGTCGACCTCGCCGCCGAACTCACCCGCGCCTTGGCCAATTTGCAGAAGGAGGGAGCGGTGGCCTCCATCTTCAAACGTCACGGGGTTACCCTGCAAGCGGTGTGAACAAGGATCGGGGCAGAAGCTGCGGGACTAGGCCACAGCCCGCCGATTTACGTGCCATGAGGAAAAACGGCGACAATCTCGTGGGTGCGTGGTTTTACTGGGCGATTGCATCAGGTCAGCAATCAAGCGCCCATCGCGCAGACAATCTGTTCCCCTGCAAAACGGACCAGCCGGCCACAACAAGCAGTGGTGACATAGCCAGAAAAAATAGAGGCACCCGTGATCAGGCCGATTTTTACGGGAGTTTTTGCGATGAAGATACGAACCCTTGCATTCATCAGCGCCGTGCTCTTCTGCTCCACGCCGTGGGCCATCCCGGCGCCCTGGTACCAGTGGCGCAGCAAACTGAACGGCGAAGAAGTCTGCGCGCAAACCATGCCGAGCGACGGCTGGGAGAAGGCGCGTGGCCCGTTCAAGGATGCCAGCTGTTTAAAACGCGGTGTTCCGCAGGGCTGAGGGCAACGCGCTTTTTGCCACTCTTTCCGGACGCCGTTGTCACGCCGGGTAACCGGGCGGTTTTAGATCGGGCAAATTTCCCGCTTGTTTTGCGGCATGCTTCGCCCTGATCCCTATTTTCTGCACCGACCATGCTCACCACAATCCGGCAACGACCGCTCGATCTCAAACGCCAACTCCTCGCCCGGGTCAGCCTGTTCGCGCTCGTCGTACTCATTCTGGGCACCGCTGCTGCACTGTTCGAAACACGCTACCGGGTACGCAACGACATCCAGCGCACCGGCCAAACCATCCGCCAGCTGGTTACCGACGAGATCGACCGCAGTGGCCCCGCTTATAGCCGTACATTGAGCGACAACAAGGTCGACCTGGCACCACTAAAGCCGATCGGCCAGCTACTCAGTTTCTGCATCGAAATGAGCGATCTCTACTCGCACGTTATCGAACATCGCTGCTTTGCCAGCCCGGTCGAGGTGCCGGAGCCGCTCGAAGCACTGATGCGCTGGGTAATCGGCACGGACGCGGTTTACCACGGCAGGGTTGGTCAATACGCCGGCATCACCGCCGCGCAAATGACGGTTACGCCAAACTACGGCAACGAAGTGCTCGAACTGGGGAAAAAGCTGGGCTACCTGCTGGCGATCAGCGTCATGATTCTGTTCCTGAGTTTTTTTGTCTACCGCCCGGTACGCAATGCGCTGGCCCCCTCGGCGGCTATTCTTGAAACGCTTAGCCGTATGGAGAAGGGCCATCTGGAGGCCCGCATGCCGGCCTTTGCCCTGATCGAGCTGAACCGCATCGGCGAAGGCTTCAACCACTTGGCCGACCGTCTGCAGAACACGATTAACAGCCAGCAACGTCTGGCCCACCGGCTTCTTTCGGCACGCGAAGAGGAGCGCCAGCATCTGGCGCGTGAACTGCACGACGAATTCGGCCAATACCTTGCCTCACTCAATGCCGAGGCCGCCTTCGCCCGCGAGCTGGCCGACGAGGGCATACCCGCGCTGCGTCCCTGTGCTGACGCGATCGGTCATACGGCGAGCCACATGATGGAAGCGCTGCAACAGATCCTGCACCACCTGCGTCCGATCGGTCTTGAGGAATTTGGCCTGCGCAGGAGCCTGCAACAGCTGGTGGATGGCTGGAACCAGCGCGGCCGTGACGACACGGTGTTCGTCCTTAACGCCGGCGAGGGACTCGAGAATCTACCCGACAACATCAACGTCAGCATCTACCGCATCGTCCAGGAGAGCATTACCAATGCCGTACGCCACGGCCAACCTGGCCTGGTGACGGTCACTATCGGGCGCAACAGTGCGGGCCTGACGCTGGAGATCAGCGATGACGGCCAGGGCAGCCCAGCACCGGAAAACCGCAGCGAGACGAAAAAATCGGGTGGCTTCGGCCTGCTGGGCATGGAAGAGCGAGCACTGGCGCTCGGCGGCAGTCTGGAGATCCGCCCAGGGCAGAGCAACGGAACAATCGTCAGCGCCTACCTGCCGCTAGCCGGGCACGACGAAATTCCCGCCGGAGAGCGGGCATGATAAGCATCCTCCTGATCGATGATCACGCGGTCGTTCGCGAAGGCTATCGCCGCTTGCTCGAACGCCGTGCTGACCTGCGTATTGAGGCCGAGGCTGGCTGCGCCGAGGAAGCCCTCCAGCATCTCCGAAAAAACACGCCGGACGTGATCGTCCTTGACCTCTCGCTACCCGGCATGGGTGGTATCGAGCTGACGCAGCGCATTCTGCAACGCACCCCGGAGGCGCAAATTCTCGTCTTCAGCATGCACCGCGACCCCTTGTTCGCGTCGCAGGCGATCCGTGCCGGCGCGCTCGGTTACGTAACCAAGAGCAGCAGTCCGGACGTTCTGATCGACGCGGTGTATAAGGTTGCGCGACGGGAAAAGGCGCTCAGCCCGGACATCGCGCCAGAAATGGCTTTCTCCCTGCTGCAAGGGGAGAGCAACCCGGCACGCGAGCTGAGTCCTCGTGAGTTTGAAATTCTCCGCCTGTTGCTCGATGGGCAGGGCGTCGAAGCAATCGGCAATATCCTCAACATCAGTCCCAAGACCGTGCAGAACAGTCACTATCAGATCAAGAGCAAGCTCGGGGTGAAGAGCGATATCGAACTTGCCCGCCTGGCCATCAAGCTCAAGCTGATTGATTAAGCTTCCATCAATCCGGCGCGCATGGCGATCACTGCCAGCTCGGCGGCATTGCCGGCGTTGAGTTTTTGCTTGATGTGATAAAGGTGCGTGCCGACGGTACTGGCGCTGACATTGAAGTCGCTGGCGATGTCACTCACCGAGCGCCCTTTGGCTAGCTGCAGGAAAACCGCGAACTCCTTGTCGGTTAATGTCTCAACCGGATCAGCAGTACCCGAGAGCTGCGCCAGCGCAACTTGCTGCGCCAGTTCGGGATCGATATAGCGCTGATTGTTGGCGACCTGGCGTACGGCGCGCAGGAACTCGTCGGGCGTGCAGCGTTTGCAGAGGTAACCCAGCGCACCGGCTTTCAGGGCACGCACCGGAATCAATGCATCCTGATGCGCGGAAAGCATCAGTACACGGGCATTGGGATGGCGCGCACGCAAACGTTCCAGCGCAGCCAGCCCGCCGATTCCCGGCATCGAAATATCCATGACCAGCAGATCGGGTGTGAGCTCGCCATACATGCGAACCGCCTGCTCGCCGCTTTCCGCCTCACCCACGACGCAGGCGCCATCGCCCTCGAGCAGCAAGCGGAAACCCATGCGCACGATGGCATGGTCGTCAGCGAGCAGGATTTTCTGCCCGACAAGATACTGGTTCATGTCACTTCCTTCAGACTGTTTTTATGTTTTACCGGCAAGCGTACGCACAAGCGGGTGCCGCCACCAGCCGCGCTGTCAAATTGCAGCTCGCCAGACAAGGCCGCGACGCGTTCGCGCATGCCGGCCAGACCAAAACCGCAGCCGGAAAAACCGGCAGGGGCGCCAAGACCGCGGCCGTTGTCGACCAGACAAAGTTCCAGCCAGCTTTCCCGGCCATCCTGGAGTTGGCGCAGCAGCACATCGACCCGGCTGGCCTGCGCATGGCGAGCCACGTTGGTCAAGCCTTCCTGGACGATACGCAAGACGGCCTGAGCGAGGTCATCCCCGACCGGTTCGTCCCCACCCTCAAGGGTCACTCCCAGTACGATATCGGGATAGTGCTGCTGCCAGACGTCAAGGTAGCGGCGCAGTATTTCGTCGACATTGACGGCGTCGACTTCGGCGCGTGGCCGCAGGTGTTGCAGGATATTGCGAACACCATCCTGCATTTGTCCGGTCACGGCCACGATGCTTTGCGCATGACTGTGCAGGGCCGACTGCGCATCGGTACGCTGGGCAATCGCGCCGGCCAGGGCGCGCACCGCCGTGATACCTTGCGCCAGCTCATCGTGCAGTTCGCGGGCAATGCTGCGACGTTCGGCTTCAAGCTGTAACTGGACGCGCTCGCCGAGTTCATGCTCGGTTTCCAGACGGACATTTTCATTGACCGCTTCCGCCACCCGATCGGCCATGCCGTTGAATGCACTGGCCAGACGGCCAAGCTCCGGTACCGGAAAAACCGGCAGCCGGGTGTCGAAACGCCCCTTGCCGGTACGGTCAAGCGCCGACATGACCTCACCCAGCGGGCGCAATGCGCGGTCCAGTGCAAAGCGTGCGGCAAAGAACAGGACGATCAGCATGACGCCCGCCCAGCCCGCCATGAAACAAAGATCATCCCAGGCATCGAGCGTCGCGCGCGAGGCATCCGGATGAAGAATCAGGGTCAATGGACCGGCATCGATCAAACGCGTCGCGGCCCCGGTTTCGACGATGGCAACAAACCATTCGGGCGCAAAACGGCCACTTTTGTAGATCGGTTTCGGCGAGAGATAGACCTGACGTCCTTCACGATCAAGCACCTCAAGGGCGTTGGCACGAATGCGTCCGACGGTCTGCAGGTGCGCGAGCAGTCGCTCGCTACTCCAGGTCGGCGGTGTGGCACGCGCTTCACGTGCGGCAACCCCAAGCAACTGCTCGGCAACACGGGTTGCTGCTTCGACCTCTTCCTGGATGGACTGCCGGCTCTGCTTCAGCCACAAGCCACCCAGCGCCAGCACCAGCACGGCGGCAAGCGCCGTCAGCACGAGGCTGATGCGCGTGTGCAGGCTAGGGGCAAATCGACGCATGACAGCGCTTTCTAAAGGTTCAGGCGGCAACGCGAGCCAAGCCAGGCAAACCACTGCAGCGCAGCGCGGTTCCCTGCCTTCTCGATCTTTGCATGCCGCATCCGGCTCACACCTGCTTTTTCAAGGCGTAGTGAATCGGGATATCAATCAGGAAATCGGGGCTAACCGCAGTGGATGGCGCATTTAAAAACCAGGCGGCTGGCGGAGGCGGCAGGGTTGCTCCCTGCACCAGTTGCACCGCATGCTGATCGAGCACCTCAAAACCACTGGAGTGCAGCACGCGCACCGCAACAATATTGCCCTTGCGCGCAACCTGCAGGCGCAGCTTTACTTCGCCCTCCCAGCCGCGCAAGGCAGCCAAGCGGGGATATTGTTGCTGCTGTGCGAGCAACTCGCCGAGCAGGCGGATATAGCGCGCCATTGCCGCCGGATCAGCAGATTCACCAAGCGGACTCGACTCAGGTGTGCGCACCTGTGGTGCAAAGTCGCTACGTTCGGCGACGGGCGGCAGCGTAGCAGAAGCCGTGACTTCCGGCGCCGCCGCTGCCACCGACGGCACGGCAGGGGCGGGCCGTCGCGCGCGCGGCGTGCTGCCAGCCGCCGGTGTTGGCGTTGGTGCTGCCAACGGAGAGCTTTCGGATACGCGCGCTGTGCTTGCCGGGGCGAGCGCTGCGGGCATACGAAAATTTACGACTAATGGCGGCTCATCGATTTTTTCCGCTTGATGCTGTACGAACGGCCCGGCCAGAATGACTAGATGAACCGTCAGCGATAGCCCAAGCGCCCAAGCCGGCAAGCGGCCAACGGTAAAGCCGCTGGTTGGCAAAGGGCAATTGATCGCTGGCGTCATCTGCGGCGTCAGTGCCGATGCTGGCGGGTAAGGGCACGCTGCTCGGCAGCCGGATAAAGATGGCTGACTGAGCGCCGGTACTCCGCTTCGGCGACGGCAAGAGCGCGCACCTCCGCAGACAGCGGCAGAAGCAGCGCTTCACTCATGTCGAGCCCCTGTTCAGCAGCGCGGTTCAAGGTCGCATCCAGCCAGCGCAGATAAGCGCGCGTCTGATCAATCGCTGACGACTTTCCACTGGCCGAAGTATTCACTGCCCCATGACCCGGGACAACGATGCGCGGGGCCAGCGCTTCGAGCCGGTCAAGTGCCGCCAGCCAGCGATCGATGTGCGCGTGCGGCGTCGTTGGTGCGCGCCCGTTAAAGACCAGATCCCCCGCAAACAGCACACCGGTTCCCTGATCAAACAGAGCCAGATCGGTGCCGGTATGACCATCAAGGGCAAGCACTTCAAAACGATGCGAGCCAATCACCAGGGGGCCGGGTGCGATGCTTTGTTGCGGCGCACTCACTTCGGTACCAAGCATCCAGTCCCCGCAAAGACGATAGAGATTTTCAGAGAAGCCATTGCCATCGCTGGTGATGCTGCTGATCGTCAAAGGTAGTGCATAGAGGGTTTTAGGGTCAAAAGCCTGGTTGCCAAGAAAGTGATCCGGATGGTAATGCGTGATCAGCACCCGCACGATCGGCTCATCAGTGATGCTCGCAATAGCGCGCCGTAACTGCTCGCCATATCGCCGCGAAGGGCCGGAGTCAATCACGACCACGCCCGCACCGGTCACAACAAAAGCGGTGTTCACGATATTGCCGCCGTTGGCGACGTTGAAGTCTTCGTTGCGTCCAAGCAGTACCCAGGTATCGTCCGCAACTTGCTGCGGACGCAGCCCGTAGTCAAAGCCAGCGGCCCAGACGAGGCTTGTCGCGGCAGCCATGAAGCTTAGCGCAATGCACTGTAAAACGATGCGCTGCATAAAAGTTTGGTTCATGGTTCGATCCATGTCTGAATGGCATTGCCGTTATTATCACGTCCGCTGACCTGCACCCGCGTTGCCGCCAGCCCGGGCGGAAGATCAATCGTAAACACCGGGTTTTCTGAAACCGGCTCCAAGGCCTTGATGCGCATCAGCACCCGGCCCTGTTCGTCAGAAAATACAAGATTCTCAATGAAGAAAGCCGGTATGCCGGCAACCAGGCCGGTATCCATCGGATGGATGATGCGCAAACGCAAACGGTGTTGTCCGGCCGCCCCACCACCCTCGCCGTCTGGCTCACGCGACCACACCCGTCCGCTGACTTCATTCAGGCGGCGCTGCCACTCTGGCGAACTGGAACCAAAAGATGGCGCGGTGCAACCGCCACCCGCCGTATTTACCCAGACACTACCGACATGCCAGACACCGTCACCGGTAAGCGCCGCAGCACGAACCGGGGTGGACTGTTGCAACTTGACACGAAAACCGAGTTTGGCCAGCCCGCGCTCTGGGAAGAAGCGCAGCACCTCGTTAATCGGATTGGAATCAACGAATACCAGCACCTGCGTGACACCGGGTATCGCGGAGGCATCGACGCCGATTGGCACGTTGAGCGGATTTTCAGCGGTTATCGGGGCGACGACTTTTACCCGCTCGTCAAACACCACCGGCGCTTCGCCGAAAAACAGTTTGTGCATATCACCCCAGCTTGCCGAACCGAGCGGATCGGAAACCGGTGCAGCAGACCCCGTCGCACTTGCCAACAGAAGCGTAGAAAACATCAGAATCGCAGAAAACCTCACTCGTCATCTCCTTTTCGGCACCCTGCAGGCGTCGTCTAAAACTAGTTTATCTGACGAAAGACAGCAAGCCCCGTGCCGGCGAGAAAACAAATCACCGCCACGCCGTCTTGCAGTAGCCCCTGGAGCAGCTTAGGGCGACAGCGAGCGCGGTGGCTGCAATGTTTGCCCCGGTCCGCCATGTTTCACTTTGGAGCAAGTGGTGATATTTGAAGCAGGCAAATATCCCGAACAGTCGCCGGGACAAACGCCCGCAGCGCCTCACACCGCTCGCAAAATCAATGGAGATGCCTGAAAAAACGCGCCCTCCGACCAAATCCGAAGGGGCTGGCACGGCCCTTGCACAAACTATCGCCCACGGGGGGGCTGAACCTGCTTTCGGGTGGGCGACTTTTCCGATTCGGCAAACAACCATGGAGACAACTCGATGAATCAGAGGGACAAACAAAATAAGGTGCCGTTCGTTCTGGCGCTGACAGCCGCAGCCGTACTCGGCCTCGGCGCGCTGGGCACGGCTCAGGCGAAAGACGTTACCGCGCAGGACATCCTCAATGATGCCAAGACCGGCGGCGACGTCGTCAGCTTCGGCCTCGGCACCCAGGGTCAGCGCCACAGCGCACTGACCGCCGTCAATACCAACACGGTCAAGAACCTGGTACCTGCCTGGTCCATGTCCTTCGGTGGTGAAAAGCAGCGCGGCCAGGAATCACAGCCGCTGGTTCATGATGGCAAGATGTTCGTCACGGCCTCCTACAGCCGCATCTTCGCGCTCGACGCAAAGACCGGCAAGAAGCTGTGGAAGTACGAGCACCGTCTGCCGGAAGGCATCATGCCTTGCTGCGACGTGGTTAACCGTGGTGCCGCACTGTACGGCAACCTGGTGATCTTCGCCACGCTTGACGCACAACTGGTCGCACTCAACACAGCCGACGGTAAAGTCGTCTGGAAAGAGAAGCTGGAAGACTACGCAGCTGGTTACTCCGCAACTGCCGCCCCGATCATTGCCAAAGGCAAGCTGATCACCGGCGTGTCCGGCGGCGAATTCGGCATCGTCGGTCGTATCGACGCGCGCGACCCGATGACCGGCAAGCTTCTGTGGTCCCGCCCGACCGTCGAAGGTCACATGGGGACCAAGTATGACAAAGATGGCAATGTCTCCGACAACGGCATCTCCGGCACGACCAACGCCACTTGGCCTGGCGACCTCTGGAAGACCGGCGGCGCAGCCACCTGGAACGGCGCCACCTACGATCCGGACACCAACCTGATCTTCGCCGGTACCGGCAACCCCGCTCCGTGGAACAGCCACACCCGTCCTGGTGACAACCTTTACTCGTGCTCGACCGTCGCCATCGACGCCGATACGGGCAAGATCGTCTGGCACTACCAGAACACGCCGCACGATGGCTGGGACTACGACGGTGTAAACGAATTCGTTTCCTTCGATTTCAAGGATCCGAAAACGGGCAAAATGGTCAAGGCTGGCGGCAAGGCTGACCGTAACGGTTTCTTCTTCGTTAACGACCGTACCAACGGCAAGCTGCTCAACGCTTTCCCGTTCGTCAAGCAGATCACCTGGGCGAAGAGCATCGACCTGAAGACCGGTCGTCCTGTCTATGACGAATCCAACCGTCCTGGCGATCCAGCCAAGAGTGCTGATGGCAAGAAGGGTACGGAAATTGTTGCAGCGCCGTCCTTCCTCGGCGGCAAGAACCAGATGCAGATGGCCTACAGCCCGCAAACCGGTCTGTTCTACGTACCGGCTAACGAGTGGGCGATGAACATCCACAACGAACCGGTTTCCTACAAGAAGGGTGCTGCTTATCTGGGCGCCGGCTTCACGATCAAGGCCACCAACGATGACTATATCGGCGCCCTGCGTGCAGTTGATCCTGCCACTGGCAAGATCGTCTGGGAAAACAAGAACTACGCTCCGCTGTGGGGCGGCGTCCTGACCACCGCTGGCGGTCTGGTGTTCTACGGTACCCCGGAAGGTTTCCTGAAGGGTGTTGACGCCAAGACCGGCAAGGAACTCTGGTCCTTCCAGACCGGTACCGGCATCGTTGCTCCTCCCATCTCGTGGGAACAGGACGGCGAGCAGTACATCAGCGTCACCAGCGGTTGGGGTGGTGCAGTTCCGCTGTGGGGCGGCGACGTCGCCAAGCGCGTGAACTACCTCGAACAGGGTGGTTCGGTGTGGGTGTTCAAGCTGCACAAGTCGTAATTTACATCTGAAGTTCGACTCGGCCGGCAACGGTTCGAGTCTGGGTACGGCACGGACGCTTCGGCGCACGTGCCGTATTTCTTTGTATCTGGCGCAAGCGCTCACGGCCGCTCCGCCATAATCCGGGATTCGACGAACGCCTGGATCGCCCAGACAACCTCCTGACTCAGAACATCCTTCCAGCTCGGCATATGCACGACGCCGACGATGATTTTGCCGTGCTGTACGGTCTTCCTGAAATAGTAGTCGTTGTCGGCCATGCAGGCAGCCTGCACACCGGCCTCGGCAATATTCCGGCAATAACGGTTGAGCTGGCGCAGATCCGGCGCCGGTGCGCCGCCGACCGGGCTGGCATCGGCCCCGTGACAACGGGCGCAGGACTGGTTGAAGGCCGATTGGCCGACCGCTAGCGCCCGCACACTGCCGCGATAGGGATTGCCTTTCAACCAGCCATCGCCAAGTGCAGGCAAGCCGGACAGGTCAAGTACCGGCGCGACGGCAACCTCGGTGGCCGGAACGGCCAGAGCCAGACACAGGGCGATAAGCCCCAGGCAACTACGGATAACACGGGTAAGCAAGACGGGCTTCATATTCACCAATCCGTCGGGCAACCGATGCAACCGTCAAAGAAGGCGTCCGGAAAAATGGTGTAGCGGCGGAAGGCGCCTTCGAGATTGGCGTCCTTCAGGTTGGTGGTGACAAATTTGGTCTCCTGCAGATTGGCGTTGATCAAGCGAGCCCCAACGAACCAGGCAAAATTGAGGCGGGCCATTTCCAGATTGGCGCCCGTCAGATCGGCCCCGGAAAAATCGGTCCGCATCAGCCTGGCGAACTCCAGATCTGCCCCGATCATTCGGGCACCGCGAAAAGTCGCCGTTGGCGCGCTGACCTTGTTGAGCCGCGCTGCCGTCAGATCGGCCCCGTCAAGAATGGCCCCGGCCAGGTTGGCCCCACGCAGGTCGGCGCGTACCAGATTGGCCCCGGTCAAATCGGCGCCGGCGAGGTTTTTCCCGGCCAGATCAGCGTGGCGCAGATCGGCTCCCCGGCACTGGGCGTGCGGCCAGATACCGCAGCCGTTGATAACCAACGGTTCGATAGTCGGCGGCGCAGCCCCTGCCACTGTAACCAACAGCAGGGGCATTGCCAGAACAAATAACGCAA